>VFKO01000294.1 GCA_009885515.1 Rhodobiaceae bacterium
AAGAAGTTCGAAGCTTTTCACAAAGGAAAAATTGGTTCAGCGCAGATTTCCTTGCCACCGATCACTCCACCGGCTCCAGCCGCTTGAGTTTGAGACGGCCAGAGCGCACTTGATCCAAATCACACTGCGCCTGCTGAACGAGCCAGCTCTCGGAGCTGCCCCCGAATGCCATGGAAAGCCGCACCGCCATCTCCGGCGACAGTCCACGCTTCGCATTCACGAGTTCCGACAGAGTAGTGCGCGTGACACCAAGCTGTATGGACCGGGGAGATGGGTGACAAACGTTCGGAGACATGGGTGACGCTCGTTCGAATGGATTTCGAGCGGGAGTTTGCCTCATGCCCTGGAAGGATTTGTCTGTGATTGAACAACACAACTGAATTCTACCATTCTCCACCAGTTTTGCCCGGCAAGGCTCACCGTTATCGGGCTGTCTGTACAGGTGCCAACGACAATGAAATGGCCTTCGCTGCCTGATAGGTAAGCGCGGCTCGGGGGGCGCCGGGCAACAGAAGCCCCCCGCCTTGCAGCAGAGCTATCTTTGCGCGTCTCCGAAGAATGTGCCAAGAGCATCACATTGCTTCAACATCCGATTCAGCCTTCAACGTGCCAATTGGCGCAACCAGCAGGTAGAGATATCACCATGCTCGCCGGACAACTCGCTCTCGTGCTCGCTGCCGCATTTGCCAGCGCCGCACTATACATCAACGTAGCCGAGCAGCCCGCGCGGCTCAAACTCGACAACAAAAATCTACTCAAGGAATGGAAGCCCAGCTACTCGGGTGGGTTCGCAATGCAGGGCAGCCTTGCCGTCATCTCAGCGGTGCTGGGGATTGTCACGGCATGGCTGACAAGTGACTGGCGTTGGCTCGTCGGCAGCGCACTGATACTTGCGAACTGGCCATATACGATCTTCGTCATGATGCCCACCAACCATAAACTCAAAGCGATAGCCGAAGATGACGCCGGCCCCGCCTCACGCACAATGATCGAAACTTGGGGCAGGCTGCATGCTGCCCGAACGTCACTCGGCATCGCCGCAACGCTTGCATATCTGTGGGCTTTGAACTGAATGAACCGTCGAGTACTGTTGGGACATTAGTTTACTCAATAGGGATTGAGCTTCGTACGCTTTGGGTAGATGAAACCAATTCATTTGCCAAACAGCGCATCGATCAGCGGCTTGGTCTACCGACGCAAGTTTCCGTAGGTACAGCAGAAGGGCTGGAACTCGACAGCGCAATCCTATGCGACGGCCTGGTCAGCATTGAAAAATCGCGGCCGACTTCGCCGGCGAATTGAAACCGGCCAGACTTAACGATCTCGACGAAGCGCTCATGACCGCAATCGACCTGACGCAGCCACAATCAGCCTGAAGTCCGCAATCCGGACCAACCACTCTTGCAGACTGCGCCGGCTCACTGCCTAAATGCTTCCTGCCAACCGGTCAGCGATCAATACGGCTTCGCCCCACCTTACTTCTGAGCGACACACCACAATGCTACCCGGGACAAACTCCCAAGACTCGTCTTCTGCATCGTAACCCGGCGGGGCGAGGACACGAAAGCAGCTGTCACCCAACGATTCTGCTTGTGTCGGGCGCCACACATCAGTTCCTTCTTCCAACAACCGAACAAAGATCAACTGAATAATCAAGAAAGGCCTCTCCGAAACGCGTCATCGCTGCAAACCGTAAACATCATCTGGCACCCGCATCCTTTTATTACCGCCGCCAATACGCCACGCCGGCCGCCACCACACACAGCGCGCCGCCTAACGCCAGCGTATCTGGCGCGCCGATCCAGTGAGTCACCCACCCCGCGATCAACGCGCTGATCGGCATCATGCCGATGAACGCCATCACGTAATAGGCCATCACGCGTCCCCGCATCTCATCCGCGATTGAACTTTGGATCAGCGTGTTCGTCGCAATCCCCATCGCCATCATGCAGAAGCCGGCAGGCACCAGCAGCAACCACGACAGCCACAGGAGTTCCGACTGCGAAAACGCCGCCAGCGAAAGCCCAAACCCTGCCGACGCGAAAAAAGGCACCCGCACCAGGGTCTCCCGCGGCATTCGCGAAACGCTGAGTGCCCCCATCAGCGCGCCCACACCAATGCCGGCCATGAGATACCCGAACAAATCCGAACTGCCATGCAGCACATCGCGCGCAAACACCGGCATCAGCGTGACATAGCACGTACCAAACAGGCTGGAACTGGCCAGAAGCGCGAGCAACGTCCGCGTCTCGCGATGGGTCGTCACATAAACGAACCCCTCATGCAGATCGCTCAAGGGATGGCTGGGCTCGCGCGCCGGTTGCCGCTCGATCCGCATCATCGCAAGACTACTCAGCACCGCGAGATACGACACCCCGTTCAGCGCAATGCACCAACCCTCGCCCACCGCCGCCACCAGCAATCCGGCCATGGCCGGGCCCACCAGGCGCGCCGCGTTGAGCATGATGGAGTTGAGCGCAATCGCCCGTGGCAAGTCAGCGCGGCCTACCATCTCGATGGTGAAGGACTGGCGCGTCGGCACGTCAAAGGCATTAGCCGTCCCCGACAGCAGGGCGAACCCGATGATGTGCCAGACCTCCACAACGCCACTCAGCGTCAGCGCGGCCAGTCCGCACGCACTAGTCATCATTGCAATTTGCGTAACAAACAAAATCCGCCGCCGGTCAAGCCGGTCCGCGACCACACCTGCAAACGGTGTAACCAACAGCATCGGCGCCTGGCCCACAAAACCAACCAGGCCCAGCAGAAACGGCGAGTCGGTTATCCGGTAAATCAGCCACGACTGCGCAATCGCCTGCATCCAAAAGCCGATCAGCGAAATGGACTGTCCTGCGAAGAAAAGCCGGTAGTTCCGGTGACGAAATGCGCTTAAGAGCGCGCCGTGTGCGGCTATGTCGGGGGCGTGTCGCAATGCGCGGGCAACTTAAGCAGCTGCCAGCAGATTGAAAAGGGCACCAGCGTCGCAGGCTCGTGCCCTTCAATTCAAGTGGAACTCAACGCTTGGCCAGCAAGTCGCGAATTTCC
>VFKO01000360.1 GCA_009885515.1 Rhodobiaceae bacterium
CCAGGATGCCCTGCACGAATACGGCCTCACCCTCACCCCGCTTGAAACCCTCACAGACCTCGACGCCTTGATCCTGGCGGTGCCGCACCGTGAGTACCTCGACGGCCAATCTCCGCTGCTGGCAAAACTGAAGCCTCAGGCCATTTTCATCGACGTCAAATCCGCCTTCGACCCCCAAACCCTTCCCAAAACCCTGACTTATTGGAGTTTGTAAAAAAACCCGTCTCAAACCCCTGCAAAAACCCGCCCAAAACCGCCGAAACTTTCAGGACAAACAGGACACAGGACACTGTCCTAAAAACACTGTCCTAACCGTCCTGATTGTCCTGTTCACCGCGTTCGCGCAGACATTTCCTCGAAAGTATCGACCGGAGATTTTTTCCACGACCCGTAACACCGTCACATTGGCCAGGAACTGCGATAACCTCCGTAACATCGGCGCTCAACTGTGTACACACACCACGCATGCGGCAACCTCCGTGAAAAAATAGCCAATAGACACACTAGAGAACATATCGCGAACTAAACTGGCGGGCACAAGCGCTAGTTTTTCTGGCGAATTGCCGCACCTCGCAGAACACCCGCCCCAGCGCCACCCAGACGTTGCGTGACTACGCAAAACGCGCCGCTTCAAGCCTCGATCGATCTCGCGTAGTCGTCCCAGCCTGTCACGCCCATTTCGGCGAAGAGGCGGCGGGCTTCAGCGAGATCGCGCTTCATGCCGACCATGTCGCCGCGCAACCTTGCTAGACCAGCGCGCTCCAGCAGAAACATGGCCATCCACCCTTTGGCGTTTGTCCGCTGCAGCGGCTCAAATGCATCTGCGATCTGAGCCTCGAGCGCATCCAGATGATGTGCACCGTTGACTGTTCGCAGCACGCGCGCCCTGACAATACCGACCGAGCGTGCGGTGTCATTCGATGCCTGCTCCCAGCTCTTATGCGCCATATCAAGGCTCCGCTCACGCTCGCCCATTCCAGCCAGACAGAGTGCTTGAAAGGCATCGACGAACGGGCTCCATTCTCCACCCGCGCCTGTCGCAGAGATGCGCTGCCTGGCGCGCTCCAGAAACCCGATACCTTCTTCCCACCGAAGTCCGAGCGTGCTCGCGTTTCCGCAGGCCATTAACGCGTAAACTATATTGCGGTCGGAACCGTTGCGCTCGGCCATCTGCAATGCTTCTGCCGAATAACGCCGGGCGCGCACGGCATCACCTGATATCCAACATGCCCAGAATCTGTCACTTGCCGCCGACGACAGGTCTGCTCCGGTTCCGGCGATACGCAAAAGTTTTGGAAACGACTCGGCAAACTCGAATCCTTCGCGTACGCGGCCGGAAATGCTCAGGCAGGCGGCGCGGATGCCAAGAGACTCTACATAGGGGCGCCAGCCAAGCACTTCGATTTTCGCTGCATCATCACCACCGGCAATCGAAATGCTCTGATCAAAGATCTTGACACTCTTTGTCCAATGCGCTTGCCAGGCATAGCCCCGTCCCAAAAAGTGACGAGCAAGCAAACCGACGGCGCGATCACCCGCGGCATCGGCAAGCTCGATCGCGCGCGACGCGTGCTTAAGTACATCGTCGAATTCGCTGTGGGAGCTCTTGAGCTGACTATAGATCGCTTCCAACAGGGCTTCAGTGCGCCGATCACCTGCAGTGCGGGCAACGTCGATTGCTTCCTGAAATACAGATTCGGATTCTGTCGGCACAGAGCCAAGACGGTCGAGGAGGTTGATCAATTCCGGATAGACATCCAGCAGGAGCCGTGTTCGCTCTGCAGACGGCGGCAAGGCGATCAGCAGTTGTCTCGCTTTGCCCCAGTTGATGCGGGACGCTGCGAGATCCGAATTGCGCACCCAACGCGCAGCCCGCACATACCATGTCGCAGCGCGTAAGCCTTCACCGGCTTCGCTCCAGTGATGCGCCAGCATGCCTGCCAACTCATCGAGGCGGGTGGGTTCGGCGGCTTCGATTGCGATTGCCGCCGCCTGATGCCTTGCCTGGCGTGGCTCGGTCAGCTGCGCATGAAGGGCGACTTCGTGGGTGAGCGGGTGCTTGAAGGCATATTCTGCGACAGGATAGATCGCGCGTTCGTGAACGATCTCGGCCGCGAGAAGTCCCGCGAGCGCCGAGTCGAGATCGAAGGCCGCGTTACCGATGACGGCTTCCAGCAAGGGCCGCGAGAATTCCTTGCCGATGACGGCGGCAGCGTAGAGTGCGTGTTTCTCGCGCTCGCCGAGGCGATCTATGCGCGCGGCGAGCAGCGACTGCACGGTGGCTGGAACTTCGAGCGCCTCGAGCGGACGCACGAGTTCGTAAGCACCGCGCGTGCCGACGAGACGGCAAGTCTCAAGCAAAGAGAGCACGATCTCTTCGGAGAAGAACGGATTGCCGCCGGAGCGCGCACCGATCAGCGCCGGAAGCTTCGCGACCGAAGGTCCCGACCCCACCCAGTCGCGCACCAGGTCGGCGAGCGCCTCGGCGCCAAGCGGCGTCATCGGCAGTTGCAGCACCCAGGATTTGCGCAGCCACTC
>VFKO01000363.1 GCA_009885515.1 Rhodobiaceae bacterium
CGGAACCGGGGTTGAACCCACAAAGGTTAAAGTTGCGGGCGAAAATGTCGCGCAAGCAGACCGCGCCCAATTTATAGACATGCGTAAATGCGGTGTGGCGAAAACACCTGCATCGCCAGACCAAACAATCAATTTATTGCGGCCTGATAGCCGGTAAGTCATTTTTCTTCCAATGATGAAAATGCTCGCGCCTAAAATGCGGGCATGTGCGCTTGTCACAGCTGACACTTATTTCACTTTCAAAAAATCCCTGCGGCCTTACCTTGGGCGCATGGAAAATCGCACGAACGGATTCGACTCCGTCACCCTGCCCATCGCGCATGGAATGGATTACCCGGTTCACCACTTTTGAGATCCGGGTCACAGATATGACGCTCTGCTCGTCATATCCTTGTCAGATATTGAAACTAGGTTTGTCAGTTACTACATCCGGGATGGATATCCCGGTTGGGGAGCACCGGCTATGAATGACAGGATTTTTGTGCCCGCGTTGGCAGATCACCGGCTAACGCCCTTCTATGACGCTACGGTTTCGCTGATGACCTGCGAGCGGACGTGGCGGCGCGCTTTCGTCAGGCAAATTGCGCCAGAGCCACGCGATGTTATACTCGATGTCGGTTGCGGTACGGGAACGCTTGCCATCATGTTGAAGCAAGCCTGCCCTTCGGCTTCAGTGTACGGCACTGATCCCGATCCGGAAGTTCTGTCACGCGCCGAGCTTAAAGCTCGCGATGCCGGGGTGCTGGTGCACCTATCGCAAGGCTTTGCAGAAGGCACCGCGTCAGTGGCTGATGCAAATCGTCCCAACAAGGTGGTTTCGAGCTTGGTGCTGCACCAAATTCCACTTGAGTGGAAGCGCGAAACGCTCGCCAGCACCTTTGCGGCGTTGCGTTCAGGTGGCGAACTCCATGTCGCGGACTATGGAGAGCAAAAGTCGCCGCTGATGAAATTTGCTTTCAGGCAGGTTCAGGCTCTCGATGGCGTGTCCAACACCCAGCCCAATGCCGATGGCATACTTCCGCAGCTGATGCGCGACGCAGGATTTTCTCAGGTTCAGGAGAACACCGTCATTCCGACGCCTACGGGTTCGATTTCGCTGTATTCTGCAGTCCGGCTTTGATCATTTTGCTGAGCCCCAATAATTGTAGCCCGCAAAACGGGGGGTCCCCGGCAGGTACATTGTTTCCATTTTTTCGATTTCGAAGCCGCCTTCGCGAATGAGTTCAGGTATGGCCCGTCCGACGTGACAGCCGCCGCCGATCACTTTCCACACCGGCGTGATCCGATCTTGCCATTTGCGGACATTGGCATCGGGTGCTTTGCCGTGCTCGCAAAAAATGAGACGGCCGCCTGGTTTTAGAACACGGCGCATTCCCTTTAGCGCCTTCACGACTTCAGGGATGGTGCACAGCGTGTAGGTCACGAGAACCGTATCGGCGGACTTATCGGCGAGCGGGATCTCTTCCGCCTTCAGGTCCAGGAACTCCAGACTGAAATTTATGCCCTTCGCCCGGCGCATCGCGCGCTCACGCATTTCAGCGGAGGGCTCAAGCCCCCATACATGCTGGACTTTCGCGGGATCGTAGAACGCCAGGTTTTGTCCTGCTCCCATACCGATCTCAAGCACGCGGCCCTGCGCCAGGGGGACAACTTTCTTGCGCTGATATGTAATTGGCTTCGCGCTCATGGCAGCATCGAGAAGCCAGGGCAGTATGCGTCGTTCGTAAAAACCCATGATGTCGTGTCCGAAGTTGTGCTTGGGACACTATCATGGGTGAGAGAGCAATGTGAACCTTATCGGCTTCAGGTGGACCGCCGCTCCACAAGCCCCTTCATCGGCAGGCAAACATCGGCGGGCGCGCCCAAGCCTTGATGCGCCCCAGGCGGCACAGCGGCTTCTTCGTCTTCTACGATGTCATCGAGATCATCGACGTCCATTGACGGCATGGTGGGTTCGGCCTTGTGAACAGGTTTTGGTTGCAGCGTGGGAGAGCCGGCACGCTTTGTGCGCACGGCCTCGATGACTTTTTGAATTTCTTCCTTCGTCATTTCTGCCCTGAGTGGTTCTTCAAAATTTGGTTTGAATGCGGGGCTTTGGGTGCGCGGGCGGGCGGGCATTGCCGGGCGCGCCGGATTCAATGCCACGGCCGTCACGGCGTCAGTCGCGACACGCCCGCGTACCCACTTTCCATCCCAAGTCAGCAATTCCTCGAGTGACAACGGTTTTTGAATCCAGATGCCTTGCGCGGATGTGAAACCAACTTCCGCCAATCCGGACATTGTGGCCTCGTCTTCTGCACCGACCGCCACAGCTTCGAGCCTGAACTGGCGCGCATAGCGGAGGCGGGCTGCGATCGCGCCTTTGCCCTCCAGACCCAAACGCTGGGCTAAGCGGATGCTGGCCGGTCCACCAACTTTGATTGATGTGAACGGCATTGGAACAAATTGCGAGAGGTCAACCGGCACAATGCCCCCGCCGTCAAGTGCCACCTGTACCCCCAAGGCGCGGACGGCATTCAACGCTGCGCACAAGGCATCGGGTTCTTGAGCAATGGCGCGCTCAGGGACTTCGATGATGATCCGCTCTGGTTTGAGTGCGTAGTCCTGAATGAACCTCGCCAATCCCTGGCAGAAGTCGTCCGCGGTGACGGTGCCCGGCGCAACGTTGATTGATATTGACCAATCCTTCTCGTGGGACTGCCATTTGCTGGCGGCTGTGAATGCTGTTTTGAATACATAACCGGTCAGATCGGCGATGCGCCCCTGGGCTTCGATAAAATCGAGAAACAGTCCCGGCGGCAGCAATCCGTATTGGGGATGCTGCCAGCGGATGAAAGCTTCTGCGCCTGTCATGCATGAGGTCGCCAAATCCACTTTTGGCTGAAATACCAGCGAGAATTCGTTGCGCTCAAAGGCCTGATCGATGTCAGTGGGGGCCAACCTGAAGGATCTGTCGTTCATGGGCGTAATGATACCTCTCGTGAAACGGACACTGTGCCGCTTGTCAGAGCATGGGCTTTGACCCTTTAAGGGAGCGTCGGAAACGAGCTTCGCATTTGATATGTTCAAAACTGAATCAAACAGGGACGTTGATCCATGACAACCCGCAGCAGCGAGCCAAAAATGGCCGCACCCACGTTACCTTCGGCAACCATTCTGCTGGTGCGGGACGTGCCCTCCGGTATCGAAGTCTTCATGGTAAAACGTCATCACCAGATCGATTTTGCATCAGGCGCGCTGGTGTTTCCCGGCGGCAAAGTTGACCCGCATGATCGCGACCCGGCGCTGCGTGATCACGCGGACGGTGCGGGCGAACTTGATGACTACCGGTTGAGCCTGGCAGCATGCGCCATTCGCGAAGGGTTTGAGGAGTCGGGAATTCTGCTGGCGCGCAAGCCCGGAGAAGCGGGATCGGTGACTGCGAGTATGGCGACCGCACTTGCGGATTGGCGGCCAAAGCTAAATTCCGGTGACACCGGGTTGGTTCAGTTTCTGCACACTGAGGGGTTGCGGCTGTCGTGTGATGCGCTGGTGCGGTTCGCACACTGGGTAACGCCACCGATGATGCCAAAACGCTTCGACACGCATTTTTACCTGGCGGAAGCTCCTCATGGGCAGCTGGGGCGGCATGATGGATCGGAATCGGTTGATTCGGTTTGGGTAGACCCCAATGATGCCATCAACGACCCGCGCTGGACGATCATCTTTCCAACGAGAATGAATTTGCTGAAACTGGGCAAAGCGAAGTCCGTCTCTGAGGCTCTGCACCTCGCGCGGTCATCGCGCATCGTTACCGTTGAACCCAAAGTTGAGGCGCGCGAAGGCGGGCCGGTTCTGACCATTCCCGAAGAAGCGGGTTACGGAAAGGTCGAAGAGCCGATGTCGTCACAGCGCGGGTGATGCGGGCGTTTCCACAGAGGCTTATCCTGTCACAAACTGCTCGGCCAAAATGCGCTCTTCCAGGGAGCGGTCAGCGTCGAACAACAGGCAGACTGACACGGACGGGTCTTCGGTCACTGACACTTCGGTGACCAGGCGCACTTCGGTGTTATCGGCGACCGCACTGACCGGACGCTTTTCGGTTTCCAGCATTTCGAACAGTACTTTGGCGGCGCGCGGCAGTAGCGCGCCTCGCCAGCGTCTGGGCCGGAAGGCACTGATGGGCGTGAGAGCCAACAGCGCGGAATCAATAGGCAGGATCGGACCGTTGACGGACAGGTTGTAAGCCGTCGAGCCGGCTGGCGTGGACAGCATGATGCCGTCGCAAATGAGTTCCTCCAAGCGCACGCGCGCGTCGACGCTGACTCGAATTTTCGCGGCCTGTCTGGTTTCACGCAGCATCGAGACTTCGTTGAAGGCAAGTGCTTTGTGATTCTTGCCTGCCCTGGTTTTGACTTTCATGCACAGTGGATGGATCGCCTGGGCTTTGGTTGTTCCAAGCCGGTCGAGGAGATCCTTGGGCGCGTAGTCGTTCATCAGAAAGCCAACGGAACCACAGTTCATGCCGAAGATGGGCAAATTCCTTCGATAGATTTTGTGCAGAGTCTGCAGCATGAAGCCGTCACCGCCCAGAGCAACGATTATGTCAGCGTCCGTTTTGGCATTGCCGTAGAGTTTGGTGAGTTCACGCAACGCCGCTTGCGCCTCCGGCGCGGATGATGCTGTGAAGGCGGGCTTGGAAAATCTCATCAGCCACCCGTCATTGACATGTGCCGCGCGACCGCCGGCGCTGTTTGGCGCCGGTCGATGACAAAGTCATGACCCCGGGGCTTGCGTGTCATGGCTTCGTCAATTGCCGCTTCCAGCTGATGATCGTGAGGACTTGCCCGTAAAGCGGTGCGCAGGTCGGCAGCGTCGTCCTGGCCCAGGCACATGTAAAGCGTTCCGGTGCAGGTCAAACGCACGCGGTTGCAGCTCTCACAAAAATTGTGGGTCAGTGGTGTGATGAACCCCAGCCGTCCACCCGTTTGCGCAACCCGAACGTATCGGGCGGGGCCGCCTGTTTGATAGTCGCTGTCTTCCAGCGTGAATTTCCCGGCGAGCCTGGCGCGCACGATGGAGAGCGGCAAATATTGCTCCGTTCGATCGCCATCGATGTCACCCATCGGCATGGTTTCAATCAAGGTAAAGTCCATACCCTTGCCGTGCGCCCAAAGCATAAGACTTTCGATCTCGTCCTCATTGATGGTGCGTAGGGCGACGGCGTTGATCTTTACGCGCAGGCCCACGCGCAGCGCTTCGTCAATACCTTCAAAAACAGATTCGATGCGGCCCCAGCGGGTGATGTCCTTGAATTTTGCCGGATCGAGTGTGTCGAGCGATACGTTGATGCGCTTGACACCTGACGATTTCAGTTCCGCCGCAAATCTTGCCAGCTGGCTGCCGTTGGTGGTGACGGTGAGTTCGTCCAGCGCCCCCGTTTCAAGATGCCGGCCGAGTGCCTTGAACAGGCCCATGACATTGCGGCGGACAAGAGGTTCACCGCCGGTCAGGCGCAGTTTGCGGACGCCTTTGCGGATAAACGCCGAGCACAGGCGGTCAAGCTCTTCGAGCGACAGCAAATCGGCCTTGGGAAGAAAGGTCATGTCTTCCGACATGCAATAGGTGCAGCGGAAATCGCAGCGGTCGGTGACCGACACGCGTAAATAGGTGATATGGCGGCCAAAGGGATCGAGCATAGGCACAACTTAGCAGCCATGTTCGCGTCGTCCAGTGGAAGTGAGTCGCAGTGGAAGTGAGTCGCATCCGGCGCGGAATCTTGGCTAACATCACAGCTGACTCACGCCTCAACCAAGAGCAATGTCATGACGCCCAAGGGCCGTTCCATTCTGAGTATTGATCAAGGCACGACTTCGAGCCGTGCGATTCTTTTTGATATTGGTGGTTTGCCGCTCAAAACCGCGCAAAAAGAGCACCGGCAAATCTATCCTCAGGATGGGTGGGTTGAGCACGATGCGCAGGAGATTTGGGCGGCAACGCTTAGCGTTGGGCGCGAGGCGCTTGCCGGTACCAACCCTGGAGACGTGGCGGCGATCGGGATTACCAATCAGCGCGAAACGACTTTGTTGTGGGACCGCAAGAGCGGACAGCCGGTTCACAACGCCATTGTCTGGCAAGACCGGCGCACTGCCTCAGTTTGCGCAAGGCTGCGCGGTGAAGGCCTAGAGCCTTCGATTGCCGCGAAAACGGGGTTGCTGCTTGATCCGTATTTCTCGGGCACGAAGCTTGCCTGGTTGCTCGACAATGTGGCGGGGGCACGGGCGCGCGCGGAGAGGGGCGAGCTTGCCTTTGGAACGATTGACAGCTGGTTGGTCTTTCGCTTGACGGGCGGGCGTGTGCACGCCACGGACGCGACCAATGCTTCACGGACAATGCTTTTTGACATCGGTGCAGGACGATGGGACAGCACCCTGCTTGAACTGCTCAACATTCCTGCCAGCGTGCTGCCCGTTGTAAAAGACTCTGCGGCGGATTTTGGTACGACCGATGCAGATTTGTTTGGCTTGTCCATTCCCATAACTGGCATTGCCGGTGATCAGCAGGCGGCAAGCGTTGGCCAGGCCTGCCTGAGCCAAGGCCTCATGAAATCTACCTACGGGACGGGGTGCTTTGCGCTTGTGAATACCGGACTGAGCATGGCGCCATCGAGCAATCGGCTTTTGACCACGATAGCCTATGCGACAGGCGGTCAACGTCACTATGCGCTGGAGGGGTCGATCTTCATGGCTGGTGCTACAATGCAGTGGTTGCGCGATGGATTGAAACTTTTTGCGAACTCAGCCGACAGTGCGGCGCTGGCACTGCAAGCCGATCCAAGATCACGGGTTTGCCTGGTTCCGGCCTTTGTAGGATTGGGGGCACCCTACTGGGATGCCGATGCGAGAGGTGCGATTGTCGGGCTTACCCGAGATAGTGGTATTGCCGAGATTGCCAAGGCTGGTCTCGAGTCGGTTTGCTTTCAAACACGCGATCTTTTGGAGGCGATGGCCGCCGACATGGCCGCTGCGGGCCTGGGCAGTCCTGCGGCGTTGCGGGTCGATGGAGGTATGGTCGTCAACGATCTGTTTTGCCAATGGCTCGCCGATTTAACGGGGCGGCCCATCGAGCGGCCGAAAGTCATCGAAACGACGGCGTTGGGGGCGGCTTATCTCGCGGGCTTGGGTGCCGGGGTTTACGCGTCGCTTGAAGACGTCGCCGCGGCCTGGCGGTGTGAACGGCGGTTCGAGCCCAATATTGGCGCCGATGAGCGCGATGCAAAATATTCGGGCTGGAAAGAAGCCGTTGGGCGGATACTCAGCCAACGGTCTATTTGACACAGAGTGCTTCACAAGGCCACTCTAGCGACGAAAATGTTTGGAGAGCCCCATGTCTACAGCCCTGCACGCCGTCCCATCCGTTCGCGACAAGGTTTCGAAGGAAGAGTGGCAGATCAGAACCGATCTTGCCGCGACGTACCGGTTGGTCGCTCATCACGGCTGGGCCGACATGATTTTTACGCATATCACCGCGCGGGTGCCGGGACCTGAGCATCATTTTCTGATCAATCCCTATGGGCTGCTGTTTGACGAGATTACGGCTTCGAGCCTGGTGAAGATTGATACCGATGGCAACAAAGTGATGGAAAGTCCGCACCCGGTGAACCCCGCCGGGTTTACGATCCATTCTGCCATCCATGCCGCGCGCGAGGATGCCCATGCCGTCATTCATGTGCATACAGCCGACGGCGTTGCAGTTTCGTGTCAGGAGCATGGGCTATTGCCGATGAGCCAGCACGCGATGCTGGTTCACGGCGACACGGCCTATCATGACTACGAAGGCGTCGCACTCGACCACGATGAACGACCGCGCCTGATCAAGGATATGGGGACCAAACACGTTATGATTCTCCGGAATCACGGCACGCTGACCGTTGGGAAAACCTGCGCCGACGCATTTTTGCGCCTTTACAATCTGGAGCGTGCTTGCACGATCCAGGTGCGCGCCCTGAGCGGCGGCACAAAGATCAACCCGACCCACCAAGGTGTGCCCGAGAAAGTTGCTGGCCAAGTGTCGGACATGGGGGCTTTTGCCGACAGGATGGTTTGGCCGGCGTTGCTGCGCTTGCTTGATCGCAAAGACACTTCGTATCGCAACTAGACTTTAGGACTCAAAATGAAATTTGGTGCTGGTCAGCCGGTCCGCCGGGTGGAAGATGATCGCCTGATCACGGGGCAGGGACAGTTTACCGACGACCTGACGCTTCCGGGTGTGCTGCATGCGGTGTTGCTGCGCTCGCCGCACGCGCACGCGAAGATCACGGCTATCGACACGCTAGCGGCCCGCAATGCGCCGGGCGTTGTCGGTGTGTATACTCATGCCGACCTTGAGCAGGCGGGCTTGAAGCCACTGCCGTGCGTAGCGCTGATGCCCAACGTCGATGGCAGCGCCATGGTTGTGCCTGCCCGTCATGCGCTGGCCAAAGGCAAAGTGGCGCATATAGGTGAACCGGTCGCCATGGTGGTGGCAGAGACAGCGGCGCTGGCGCGGGACGCGGCGGAGCTGATTGAAGTGGACTATCAGGAACTTGCCGCGGTCGTTGACACTCTGTCGGCTGTCTCAGCGAAAGCCATTCATCCGGAAACCAAATCCAACATTGCGCTGGATCACGAATTGGGCGACCAGGTGGCCACGGATGGCGCTTTTGCGCGCGCGGTGCACGTCACATCGATCAAGCTTGTCAATCAGCGCGTCGTGGTCAATGCGATGGAGCCCCGGGCTTGTCTTGGGGACTTTGATCCGGCCACGGGCAAGTACACGCTTTATACTGGCAGTCAGGGTGTGCAAGGCATGCGCGGCGCCATTGCGAAGTTCGTCCTTGGTATCAAGAATGACATGCTGCGCGTCGTCACAAAGGATGTCGGTGGCGGCTTTGGAATGAAGTCCTTCATTTATCACGAATATCCGCTGGTGTTGTTTGCGGCAAAGAAGCTGGGGCGGCCGGTGAAATGGACATCGGAGCGTGCGGAGGCTTTTCTGTCCGACACTCAAGGCCGGGATCATGTCACTGAAGCTGCAATCGCCCTCGACAAAGACCTGAAAATATTGGCAATACGCACGCACACTGTCGCGGCCATGGGCGGCTATCTTTCGCACTTCGCGCCTTTTGTGCCTACGTTGGCGGCGCCTGGCATGCAAGTGGGTGTGTATGCCATTCCGGTCTTCCACACATCGACAAAGTGTGTGTTTACAAACACGGTTCCCGTTGATGCCTATCGCGGCGCCGGGCGGCCGGAGGCGGCCTATGTGATTGAGCGGCTGGTTGATATGGCGGCACAAGATCTCAAGATTGATCCCGCCGCGCTCAGGCGCCGGAATTTCATCACCAAAGAGCAGATGCCCTACACATTCCCATCGAAGGGTGTGATCGACAGCGGCGACTTTGCGCGAAACATGGACGACGCGCTTGGCATCGCCAAGTGGGCTGACTTTTCCGGGCGCGCGAAGTCTGCGAAGACGCGCGGTCGGCTGGCTGGAATTGGGATGGCTTACTATGTCGAGAAGACCGCAGGTGGTTTTGAAATGGCACATATCGATGTGCGGGCCGATGGTAAAGTGCACGTTATTGCCGGGACACAGTCCAACGGTCAGGGTCATGAAACGGCCTACGCTCAGGTGGTGGCAGCACAGCTGGGCGTGCCGATCAGCGCAGTCAAAGTTTCCTTTGGCGACACGGAGAAACTGGCCGCCGGTGGAGGCACGGGCGGTTCGCGCTCGCTGACCATGGCCGGCGGCGCGTCTATTGTGGCTGTGAAGAGTATCGTGGAACAGGGCAAGGCGATTGCGTCGAACGAGATGGAAGCAGCCGTTGGCGACATCGAATTTGTGGATGGAAAATTCAGCATCGCCGGAACCGATCGGGCTCTGGGACTGTTTGAGGTCGCCAGTATCGCAAAATCGCGGGCGAATGCAGAAGGGGTTGAAGGATTGTCCGCCGACGGCGAATACAAAAATCCAAACAATACATGGCCGAACGGCTGCCATATTTGTGAGGTCGAAGTTGACCCCGAGACCGGTGTCACCGAAATCGTAAAGTACACCGTGGTCGACGATTTCGGCGTGATTATCAATCCGCTTCTGGTGGAAGGTCAGGTGCAAGGCGGCGTCGTACAGGGCTTGGGCCAGGCGATGGGGGAGCAGGCAGTCTACGACGCTGAGAGCGGCCAGTTGATGACGGGATCGTTCATGGACTATTGGATGCCACGTGCTGACAACATGCCGAGCATGAGCTTTAAAGCCAATGAAGTGCCCTGCTCGACCAACCCGCTGGGCGTTAAGGGCTGCGGGGAAGCAGGCACTGTTGGATCGGCGCCAGCTTTTGTGAATGCCGTCGTCAATGCCCTTGCCAGTTTCGGCATTTCGCATATCGATATGCCGCTGACGCCGGAGAAACTTTGGGCAATAACGAAAGGTAAAGTTGCGGCTGCTTAAGCATGATCGTTCACGCGGGTAAAACCCTTCGCGTGGCAGTATTCCGGTCAATTGATATTGATCGCGGGCATTGTGACAAGAATTCTTCGACACTTGAAATTTCTTGCCGTTGGCGCCGCCTTCTTGGGCGTCGTTGTCGCGCTGAATTTGCAGATGGCCGTGCCTGCCGGCAACGCAATCGTAACACCGCCCGTACCTGTTGGCGGGTCCGTTGATCTCTCCCTGTGGAATTTCCAGCGCGATGGCAATGTTTCGCTCAGCGGCCAATGGAAATTTTTTGACAAAGCATGGGCCTCTGAACTGGCAGCACCGGATGGCGTGGGGCACAACGCTGCTGTGCCCGGTCCATGGCCGGTCACCGAAAAGTCGAGCACTGTCCCGCGTATGGACGGATATGGGACCTACGTACTGAAACTCAAGTTGCCTGCCGCGCAAGACGGAGAGGCTCTTGCAGTCGATACGGGCTACGTGCTGTCGGCCTATCGCGTCTACGCAAACGGCCAGCTCATTGCGGAGAGCGGAACCCCATCGGCGACGGCCGCCGGTGAATACGCGCGTGCGTACGCGCAAGTGGCGGCGTTACCTTTGGGCGTGCGCGAGGTGGAACTGAGGTTTGAAGTTTCCAATCACGTCAACAGGTATGGCGGATCGTTCATTGGCCCAACGATAGGGTTGAAAGCGCCGTTGACCGCGCACCTGGAGTTCATTCGCGCACTGTCCATATTTTTGGTCGGAGCGATGGCGTTTGCCGCGCTTTATCACTTTGTGACTTACAGTTTGAACCGCGACGCGGCCGTCAGCCTGTGGTTTGCCTTGTTCGCGGCGCTGTTTGGCGTGCGCACGCTGCTGATTGAACCGCTCGCCACTTTTTCGGTGCCATTCATCGGGCAGGATTGGGCACGGCACGGATTCCAGGTTAACGGTCATTTTTGTTGCAGGATTTCCAGGAGGAAATCTGTGTTCCAACCGGCTGATTTTCTGCGTGTCTTGACGCTTCCCTTCGCTGA
>VFKO01000377.1 GCA_009885515.1 Rhodobiaceae bacterium
GCCGCTATCGTTTACCCGGTGGCGAAGTGGCGGCGCGCGATGGCTCGCCGTTCCTTGTCCAGTCGCCCAGCGATCTGTGGTCCGAAAGTCTGCACAGTTTCCATTGGCTTCGGCATTTCGATGCAGGAGGGTCGGAACCGTTTCAGGATCATCTGCGTCAGTTAATCGCGCATTGGTCGCGAAACTACGGCGATTGGAACGAAATCGCTTGGCGTCCCCACATCATTGCCCGCCGCCTGATGACCTGGGCGAGCTTCGGACGTCTCATTCTGTCAAATGCCGATGTGCTGTTCCGCTCCCGCATCTTGCTGTCGATGGCACGCCAGGCCAGACATCTTTCCAAGACCGCGCGGTTGGCGCCCCAAGGACTGCCACGCCTGACCGCAGCAATTGGCCTCGTGCAATCCGGGGTCTGCCTGCCTGACGGCGAATTTCGCGTCGCCAAAGGACAGCACATTCTTGCCGAAGAACTCGCAACTCAAATCCTGCAAGACGGCGGGCACATCTCGCGAAATCCTGAAACCGTCCTGGAAGTGGCCAGTGACCTCCTGTCTTTGGTCGACGCGATGGTTCAGCGAGACTTGATCATTCCTGTCACGATCAGGCGCGCCCTGGATCGCATGATGCCGATGATCAGGTTCATGCAGCACGGTGACGGGCACCTCGCCATTTTTAACGGCAGCACCGAAAGCGTTGACGGCTGGGCCGAAACGCTGCTCGCCCGCGACACCGGCCGCAAGCGGACCGTCCTGCACGCAACCCAGTCCGGGTATCAGCGCATCAGTTGCGGCGCGACGCTCCTGATCGCAGACACCGGCATCGCCCCGCCGCCTGCATTGTCGCTACGCGCCCACTCAAGCGCCCTGGCATTCGAGCTCAGCGCCGGGCCTGAGCGCATCATCGTCAATTGCGGCGTCTCTCAAACGAAAGGCGGCGAGTGGCAGTCAGTGATGCGCGCCACAGCCGCGCATTCCACGCTGACCCTCGCCGACGCCTCGTCAGCCCATATCGTAGCCGGAGACTGGGCCTTGAACCTGTTGGGCCCGCGCCTGATTGACGGGCCATCGCGGATCGAAGCAAAGAACCGCGAATCCGAAGATGGCATTTACTTGGATCTGAGCCACGACGGCTATTGCCCGGTATTTGAACGTGTGCACGAGCGGCGAATATTTGTCTCCCATGACGGCGGCGACATTCGCGGCGAAGATCGCTTGGTCCCACAAGGCACACAGTCAACGTCGTACGGTTTCGCCGTTCGCTTTCACCTGCATCCCTCCGTGAAAGTCCTGCGCGCCGGAAAAGGCGTCGTCCTCACTCTGCCAAGCGGTTCTACGTGGCGCTTTGGCACAGACGGCGCCTTGGACATCGCCGAAAGCGTCTATTTGGGGCACGCCAACCACATACGAAAATCACAGCAAATTGTGCTGACAGGCCACTCGGCGAGCGAACCCGTCACCGTCAAATGGGCCCTGAAAAAAGCCACCAGCCGCGACGTCGATTCGTCTGTGCATTGAGACATCGTCTCACTTGGACGCCAATCACCCACCATGCTATTGCGCGCCTCAAGTTGATGGGAAAGGCGGCATTGAATGTCATCGTCAAGTTTGCGGCCAGTTCGTCGTGCGCTGTTATCGGTATCTGACAAGAACGGTCTGGTTGAATTCGCCAGGGCGTTGACCGCACTCGGCGTTGATCTCATTTCAACCGGCGGCACGTCAAAAGCAATCGCGGCAGCGGGCCTGAAAGTCACCGACGTCGCCAGCGTCACCGGTTTCCCGGAAATGATGGACGGCCGCATCAAGACACTTCACCCACGCATTCACGGCGGCCTGCTCGCTCTGCGCGACGACCCTTCGCACGCCAAAGCCATGCAGGAGCATGGCATCGAAGGCATCGATCTCCTCGTCTGCAATCTTTACCCGTTCGAGGAAACGGTCGCGCGCAAAGCCTCGTTCGATGAAACCGTCGAAAACATCGATATCGGTGGCCCCGCCATGATCCGTGCCGCCGCAAAAAACCACGGCTTCGCCGCCGTCATCGTCGACGTCGAAGATTACGCCCCGGTACTCGCCGAATTGCGGGACAACAAAGGCGCAATCACGCTCGACACCCGCAAGTCACTCGCGGCCAAAGCCTACGCCCGCACCGCCGCCTATGACGCAGCGATTGCCAATTGGTTTGACGCTGAATTGGCGCGCGCCAAAAAATCAGATGATGTAACTCCCGCCCGGCGGTTCGCTATCGCTGGCAGGTTGAGGCAAAGTCTGCGCTACGGCGAAAACCCGCACCAAACTGCAGCGTTCTACATCACGGGAGAGCAGCGCTTTGGCGTGGCGACAGCCCAGCAGGCCGGCGGCAAAGAGCTCTCCTACAACAACATCAACGACACCGATGCCGCCTACGAACTTGTCGCTGAATTCGATCCGAAAACAAGTGCGGCCATCGCCGTCATCAAACACGCCAACCCCTGCGGCGTGGCAACGGCGGCAACGCTCGCCGAAGCCTACGCGCTCGCGCTGCGCTGCGACCCCGTCAGCGCCTTCGGTGGTATTGTCGCTTGTAACCGCACGCTTGACGGGCCAACCGCCGAGCAACTGGCAAAGATCTTCACCGAAGTCATCATCGCCCCCGACGCCGACGCCGACGCGCGCAAAATTCTCAGCGCCAAAAAGAATCTGCGCCTGCTGATCGCTGGCGGATTGCCTGATCCCACAACACAAGGCACGACCCTGCGCACTGTGGCGGGCGGCTTCTTGCTTCAGTCACGTGACAATGGCCGCATCACGGAAAAAGAACTGCGCGTCGTCACAAAGCGCAAACCCACAGCTGGCGAAATCAAAGATCTGCTCTTCGCCTTCCGCGTCGCCAAGCACGTGAAATCGAACACGATTGTTTACGCCAAAGACGGCGCCACCATGGGCATCGGCGCGGGCCAAATGAGCCGCATCGATAGTGCCCGCATCGCCGCCTGGAAGGCACAAGAAGCAGCGAAGGCGGCGGGCCTCACGCAATCGCTTGCCAAAGGCTCAGTTGTCGCCTCCGACGCCTTCTTCCCCTTTGCCGACGGCCTTGTCGCCTCAGCCGAGGCAGGCGCCACCGCCATCATTCAACCCGGCGGCTCAATCCGCGACGACGAAGTCATCGCCGCCGCCGACGAACGCGGCCTCGCCATGGTCTTCACCGGCATGAGACATTTCAGGCATTGATCATTCCACAGCCACGGCCCGCTCGTTCCGCACGAACAGCATAATCACGAACCCGATCCCGAGCAGGCCCAGGATAGACGCGAGCCCAATGGCTTGATTGCCCGACCATTCCGTCGCACGCGCAACAACAAACGGCGCCAGGAACGCCGTCGCCGTGCCGGACAGCGCGTAAAGCCCGAAGAACTCTGTCATCTTCGACGCCGGTGCAATGCGCGCCAGCATCGTCCGGCTATTGGCATAAGACGCAGTGATGAAAATCGCGATGATGATGACAATCGCCAGATAAATGATCTCGGGCCAGCTTTTGAAGAACGGCAGCCCGTGCACCGGCGGCAAAGCCGTGTCGTAAGGAACGAAAAACAAAATTGTATCGGGCCGCATTGACAGCGACAGCACTAGGCCCACCATCGTACCGGCAACCGATATCAAAATCCCGCGTTGCGATCCGAAAGTATGGTCAAGCCAGCCGCCAAACACGCCGCCAAATGTCGCAAAGATGCTCAGAATGACACCATAGACCAGCATGTCCAGCGTCCCCCACGAAAACGTCGTTGCCGCATAAATGCCGCCGAAGATCAATATGGCGTTGCAACCGTCATTGTAGATCATCCGCCCTACAAGATAGGTTGTAACATTCTTGTAGCTCTTCAGGCTTCTCACCGTACGCACCAGCGAACGCGTGCCGCGCTTCACCGCCTCGACCGGGCCCAGTGTCACGCGCGGTTGATCGGGCGTGAAAAAGAACAACGGCAAACCCAGCAACAAAAACCACAGCGCAAACAGCGGCCCCACCAGCCGCTCTGGTTCGTGTGCCGCTTGATCGACCCCAAACCACGGCGTTGAAGGCACAAACGGCCAGTCGACAACGCCCGGCAGCGAAAAGCAGATCAGCATGAACACCAGCAACACGACGCCCGAGAAATTGCCCAGCGCCAGCCCCAGCCCCGACAATGCACCCACGCGCTTCTCAGGCACCAGTGTCGGCAGCATGGCGTTGTGAAAAACCGCCGTGAAGTCGAACGAAGCGAAAGTCACAACCAGCAGCACGCAGATCGCAAAAAAGGGCAAACCTTGCTCGTCGGGCAAGGCGAACCACAATGCCGCCGCCGTCAGCCCCAAAATCACCGAGAAGACGAACAACCACGGTTTGCGCCGCCCGCCTGCGTCGGCGATTGCCCCCATGAAAGGCGCAACGATGGCGATGATAACCCCTGACAAAGTGTTCAAATCGGCCCACAAAGCCTGGCCGGCGACCGGACTGCTCATCAAATGCTGCGCGAAATAGGGCGCAAAAATATAGATCGTGATCAGCAAGACATGCGGGTTGCGCGCCCCTTCAAACCACGCCCATGCCCATTGGCCAAGGGGCGAGGCGACGGCTCCACCGCTCGCCGACACGCCCTCAGGCAGGTTTGTCCAACGCTCGACGTAACCAGGCTTCAAATCGGTCATGAACACCAACTAAAAAAATGGCGCGGTAGCGGCAATCTATGCACGTTCCTGCGCGACAAGCGAGTGCCTTGACGCAAGTTCATCTCAATGAAACTGATCGCCCATGACCTTGCCTTGGGAAGCGGCCGCCGCCGCACTCGCCGCTGCCGTACTGCACGCGCTTTGGAACGCAGGCTTGAAAGCGGGCAATGATCGCTTGCTCGACGCCGCGCTGCTCTTTGGTGTCGCGGGCGCAATCGGATTGGTCACAACGCTGTTCGCGCCCGCAATGAATCCGCAAGCCTGGCCCTGGATAGCACTGACCGCAGCGCTCCATCTGCCCTATGTCTATTACCTGGCGCGGGCCTACGAACTGGGCGAACTCAGCCACGTCTACACAATCGCGCGCGGCCTTCCGCCGGTCATGATTACGGTCCTCGCAGCACTGATCATCGGCGAAGTACCAACACCGCTTGCCGCCACAGGCATTGCGCTTATCAGCGTTGGCATTCTCACCGTAGGCTTGAGCGCGGGCGCCCACCTCAAGGGCACAGGACTAGCGTCCATCGTCGCCGTCACAATCGCGCTCTACACCATGTCCGACGGCATCGGCGTTCGTGTTTCCGGCAGCGCGCTCGCCTACAATGGCTGGGTCTTCTTCGCCGTAGGGCTCGCCTCCCTGGCAATGTCAGCTATCCTCAGACGCGGCAAGATCGTGGCCTACGCAAGCAAACATTGGCGGCGCGCGGTTTTTGGCGGCACGCTCTCTTTTGTCGCCTATGGCCTGGTGTTGTGGGCGATGACTTTTGCCTCCATCGCAGGTGTCAGCGCCTTTCGCGAAACCTCAGTCGTCTTCGCAGCCCTCATCGGCATGCTGTTGTTCGGCGAAACCGCAGGAGCGCGCCGCATTGCGGGCGCGCTGATTGTTGGACTGGGCGCAATCGTCTTGAAGTCCGCCTAAGCGTTCAGCAAATCGCGTATCTGACCTGCAGCCAGCGTCAACCGCGCCACGGTGAACGTGCCTGAGCGCTCCAGCTCTGACACCAGCGTCGCCACCCGGTCCACCTGCTCATGATGCTCCTTTGCCCATGACGCAACCGCAGCACTGCCCGACGCGCGATCCCCGTTGCCCGGCGCCGTCTTCAAGGCCCGCATTGCCAACTCGCGCTGATGCACAAACAGATCGTCGATCAGGCGCCGCACCGCCAGCCTGTCCCAGTGCTCGGGCAAATTCATCCGTTCAGCCGCCAAGCGCAAGCGGTCGACGCCGATGGTCCGCGATGCCGCAAAATAGGCGCCTGCCACCATGTCCAGCGGCTTGCCCGTAGCGCTCGACAGCCGCGCTATATCGGGTGTCGCGCCGATAGCGGCCAGGGCGCCGATGTCGTCGGCCAGTTCATCCGGCACACCCGCCGCCCGCAATTCGGCAATTGTCGCCCTGATGGCGTTGCCCTCAGTGTCTGACACCAAGGTTGAAAACGTACCTCGAAGTTTCTCAACGCCCAAAGCATAAGGCTTGATCGCATCTGCAATTGCCGTCGTTGCCGGAATGTGCCGGTGAAACCACAGCGTTTGCCGTTGAATGTGCAGCGCCAGCTTCGCGTGCATCTTGATTTGCACCTCGGCCGCAACTTGGTTGTCGAGCGCATTGATACGGGCTGCCAGTTTTTCGATGCCGAAGGCATTCATCGCAATTGTATAAGCGCGCGCCAGCGCTGGTGCTTCACTGGCACTCGCCTCTTTCAGGCGATGCATCAACACCGGCCCGCCGCGATTGACCAGATCATTGCCAAGCATGGTCGCCACGATTTCACGTCGCAAACGGTGCGCCGCAAGGCCTTTAGGATACTTGCTGCCCGCTTCAGTTGGGAAATAGGCCTTCAACGTCGCTGAATAAAACGGATCATCCGGCAAAGCCGACGAATTGATTTCATCGAAAAGCTGCAGCTTCGCATAAGCCATCAACACCGCAAGTTCCGGCCGCGTCAGCCCTTCGTTGCGATTGGCACGCTCGCGTATATTGTCGTTCGACGGCAGGCCTTCAACGGCCCGGTTGAGCCGGTCTTCGCGCTCCAGCGTGCGCATGAAGCGCCCATACGCGTCCGACTCCCAGGACCCGCCGCTCTCCGCCACACTGAGCGCCAGCGATTGATTGTAATTGTCGGCCAGCACCAAATGGGCCACCTCGTCTGTCATCCGCGCCAACAGCGCGTCGCGATCCGCGGCCTTGAGTTCACCCGCGCCGATCGAGGCATTGAACAAAATCTTCAAATTGACTTCGTGGTCTGACGTATCGACGCCCGCCGAATTGTCGATGGCATCTGTATTCAGACGCCCGCCAGCCTGCGCGTATTCGATGCGTCCAGCCTGCGTCATACCCAGATTGGCACCCTCGCCAACGACTTTGGCGCGTATCTCTTTGCCGTCGATCCGCAAGGCGTCGCTGGCTTTGTCCCCGGCATCGCCATGGCTCTGCAGCGACGACTTCACATAAGTTCCAATCCCGCCGAACCACAGCAAATCCGCAGGCGCTCTCAGCAGCGCCCGCATCAGCTCCGTGGGCTCCACGTGATTGGCGGTCAACCCGGTCAGGGCCCGAATCTCTGGCGACAACGGAATGAGTTTCATCGCCCGAGAATAGACGCCGCCACCATTGGAGATTTTCGCCTGGTCGTAGTCCGCCCACGACGAGCGCGGCAAGTTGAAGATGCGCTGCCGCTCGGCAAAGCTCACCGCCGGATCGGGATCGGGATCAAGGAAAATGTCGCGATGATCAAAGGCCGCCACCAGCTTGGTGGCCCGCGACAGCAACATGCCGTTACCAAACACGTCGCCCGACAGGTCGCCCACGCCAATGACAGTGAACGGTGTCGTCTGGATGTCGGTGCCCATCTCGCGGAAATGACGCTTCACGGTCTCCCAGGCGCCGCGCGCCGTAATGCCCATTTTCTTGTGGTCGTACCCGGCCGACCCGCCGCTCGCGAAAGCGTCGGCCAGCCAAAACCCATAGTCGTTCGAAATGCCGTTCGCGATATCCGAAAACGTTGCCGTCCCCTTGTCGGCGGCAACAACCAGATAGGGGTCATCGCCATCGTGGCGCACCACGTCTTTGGGCGGCACGATTTTGCCGGTGGCCGCAATGTTGTCGGTGACATCCAGAAGCGCGGCTATGAAATTCTTGTAAGCGGCAATGCCCGCAGCCATCCACGCTTCGCGCTGGGAATGTGGCGGCAACTTCTTCGGATAAAATCCGCCTTTCGACCCCACCGGAACGATCACGGC
>VFKO01000118.1 GCA_009885515.1 Rhodobiaceae bacterium
CCGGGTGGATTTCCATCTCGGGATTGCGCGTAATGGCGTCGTACATGTACTTCGAACCGAAGGCGAAGGTGAACACCACCTTGCCGGGGTCGAGCTGTTTGCGCGCGCCGGTTACGCAGCCCGCCTTCACCAAATCGATGATGCCGTCGGTCAGCATCTCGGTGTGCACGCCCAGGTTCTTGATCCCGCTCTCCGCCAGCAGGCTGCACGCCGCGTTCGGCATGGCGCCGATGCCTATCTGGATGCAGGCGCCGTCTTCGATCTCCGAGGCGAGTTGGCGCGCTACAGCGCGGTCGATGTCGCTCATGGCTGCGTGCGGCAGCTCGGCCAGGCCGATGTTGCTGCCTTCAATGAGGTAGTCGATCTCGCTGATGTGCACGCCGTTTGCCGGCCCGTACACATATGGAATGCCGGACGAAACTTCGACGATCACCATCTTCGCCCGCTCAATCGTGGCGCGCAGCCAAGCGCAGGTTGGCCCGAAGTTGAACATGCCGTGTTCGTCCATCGGCGCGGCGCGAATGATCACAATATCGGTCTGCGCCAGGAAGCGGCGGTAGTAGTCCGGCACCTCGCCCAGATTGAGCGGGATATAAACCGTCCGGCGGGCGTCGTGCTTCACGCGGTCGTAACCGCCGAAATGCCAATTGTAATATTCGAAGCTCTTGCCTTCCGGATCGGCCTCCAGGATCGCCACTGCACGCGTGCTCAACACGGCGCGCACCTTGACGCCCCTCAGCTCGCTGGCGCGTGCGGCAAGCGCCTTATCGAACACATCCGGCTGTAGACTCAAGCCACCGTAGTCCAACGTCATGCCCGATTTCACCAGGGCGGCGGCCTGGGCGGCTGATATGGTTTTGGCGGGGGCGTTGGCGATGCGGCGGGTCATGGAGTCTGTTTCCTGATTGAATATGGCCGGGTGGCAGTATTCATGCCTACGCAGTCCGATTCAACTGCTCATATGGTATTTTCATACCTACATCATTTGAGCGAACGCGTTCCATTGAGATTTGGCGGTGAGCACGGTATTGTATTCCGGGAACTGGAGAACATAAAGACATGAGCGAAACCCATTCTGGTGGATGCCATTGTGGCGCCATCCGCTATCAACTTGCAGGAAAGCCCAAAGATGTCGCGCTGTGTCATTGCGTCGATTGCCGGCGCAACGCGGGTGCGCCGGTGATGGCGTGGGCGGGATATGCCGAGGACAGTTTGGTCATGACGAAGGGCGAGCCAAAGATCTTTAAATCCTCGGGCGCTACACGCCGCAGCTTCTGCAGTGATTGCGGGACGGGCTTGTTCTATCGCAATGAGGAGATTCTGCCGGGCATCGTTGAAGTACAGTTGTCAACGATGGACGATCAGGAGGCGCTGCCGCCGACGGTGCAAATCCAAGTGGCCGAACGACTCGGCTGGATGAAGACCGCGCATCAGCTACCCGAGATTCAGAGGTTTCCGGAATAGAGGCTTACGGCGCGGCGGGTTTGCATTCGGCGAGGTCGATGCCGTCGCGGAACAGCTTTCGATGCGCCGTATTGCGGAAGAGCGACAGGCGTTCGCGCATGTCGATCGAGCTTACCTGACGGTATCTCTCGATCGCGGCTTCGGCGGCTCGTGTCTGTTGCAGGTGGCCATAGCATGCGGTCAGCAGCGCGAGGTTGAACGACACCGCGGGCTGAAGCTGGATCGCCTCCGTCAACAGCCGCACGGCGTCGTCGAAGCGGCGCTGACCGAAGCGCGCGAGCGCGATCCCGCTCAGCTGATGGCCGCGGTCGGACGAGCTGGGGTTCAGACGCATAGACGTTTCAATGTGTGCGACCGCCACGTCCCCGTCGCCCGCAGCCGCGCGCAGCCAGCCGCTCATCATCCAGGCCAGCGACGATCCCGGATTGAGCGCGAGCGAACGGTCGATGAGCGTGGTCGACATCGCGGCTTCCTCGTCCAACGCCAGATAGATCGTGGCGATCCACGACAACACGTCGGCGTCGTCGGCGGCGAGTTGGATGCCGCGGCTCGCGTAGTCCAAGGCAAGACGGCGATGATGCGCGAGATCCTCGGCCCACCGCGAGACGAAGATTTGCGAATGCGCGTAACCGGCAACGCTCAAGGCCTGCGCATAGCGCGGATCAAGCGCGAGCGCACGTTCGAGGAGATTCAGCGCCTCGAACATCGACTCTTTCTCGTAGGAGTCGACCAGCGCGAGCGCCTTCAGACAGAGGTCGTAAGCGTCGATGTTGGTCGTCGGTTGGCGCGCGGCGCGCCGGATCTCCGCGTCGCGGACGGCCGGTTCGATGACGCCCGCGACGCTGAGCGCAACGCGGTCCTGCAGCGCGAACACGTCGACGAGCGTGTCGTCGTAGCGCTCGGCCCAGATTTGCGAACCGTCGGCGGCGTCGATCAGTTTGACCGCGATGCGGATACGGCCGGCGGCTTTGCGCACGCTGCCTTCCAAAATATAACGCACGCCCAGTTCCCGGCCCACGGTTTGCGCGCCGACCGGTTTGTCCTTGAATTGCTGGGTCGAGGCGCTGGCGATGACGAATATAGAGCGGATGCGCGAGAGCGCGTTTGTAATCTCCTCCATCATGCCGTCGGCGAAATAGGCTTGCTCCGGATCGTTGCTCAGGTTCGCGAAGGGAAGCACGGCGATCGACGGCTTGGTCGGCTGCGCCGCGCGAGCGGGCTGGGTGAACAGACTGGCAGCGATGCCGGCCAAGGCAAACGCCTCAATCGTCTCGGCCATCTTGTCGAGCTTGAACGTGCCCCGCGATTGCAGACGCTCGGCGACTGGGCCGCGTATCGTCTGACGCACTGCGCCGGAGACGAGCGCGGCGCCAGGCGCCGACTGCGCCATCAACCGGGCCGCAACGTTGACGCCGTGGCCGAGGAGGTCGCCGTTCGGCTGGACAACCACATCGCCCAGGTGGACGCCGACGCGGACTTTCGGTTCGCAGGTCTCCGCCAGCTCGAACGCCGCTTCCACGGCAGCCAGGCTCGACCCGAATTCGAGCATGAAGCCGTCACCGGCGGTATTGAAGACGCGACCGCCGTGACGCGTGGCGATGGCTTCGATTACCTTGCGCAGGGCCGACACCTCCGCCGTCGTGCGCTCCTCATCGGCCTCCGTCCGCGCGGAGTAGCCCGCGATGTCGAGGGCCACGATGGTAGCAAGTTTTCGGGTGGTGTCAGACAATAGAGTCTCCCGGTTCGGGCGGCACTATAGATCGGTGTCAGGCGTCAGGGAATTGTTTTGCGCGGAATGACCAGATCCAGCACCACCGCCATCGCCGGTAGCACGGTCATGGCGGCGAAGGCGTTGACGAGTACAAGGAACGCCAAAAGCCAGCCCATGTCGGCTTGGAATTTGAGGCCCGAGAAGGCCCAGCAGCCGACGCCGACCGCCAGAGTTAGTGCGGTGTAGACAACGGCCGCCCCTTCTTCGCGCATCGAGGCGATGAAGGCTTCGTCCATCGCCAAGCCCTCGCGCAGATGTGTTTCGATACGCTCGTAAAGATAAATTCCGAAATCGACGCCGATGCCTGTCGCCAGCACAAAGACCGGCAATGTTGATACGGTCAGCCCGATTTCAAGCCAGGCCATCAGCCATAGTCCAAGTGCATTGGCAATGGCCAGGGGAAAGACGCAGCACAACACGGCGCGCCAATCGCGGAAGGCGACAAAGACCAGGATCGCGATCACCGCGAAGACGAGGCCCATCGCCGTGAATTGCGACGTGCGGACTGTGTTGTTGATCGCCGTCAGCACACCGCCGTTACCTGTCGCCAGGCGGAACGATACGCCGGGCATTTTGTTCTCCGCGACGAAATCCTCAGCGGCAGCGGCGACCGTGCGCAGGGTCTCGTCGCGATGGTCGGTGAGGTAGACCGCAATCGGCATCAAGGTGCAGTCGGCATTGCGCAGGCCGGTCGTGTCGGGAATAGCGCCCGTTGCCACCGACAGCACATCGGCAGCCTTGGGGAGCACGCGCCACTTGAGATTGCCCTCCTGCATGATCGAATAGACAAAGCGCGCACCCTCGGGCAACGACATGATAGACTTGACACCCGGCACGGAGCGCATGCTGACGCCAAAGCGCTCGATCAGCGCCATCACCTTATGGTCGACACAGGCGTCAGGCGGGGCCACCGTGACAATCACGAAACTGTCCAGGTCCAGATCATAACTGCTCGCAATGGCTGCGGAGTCCACATTGTAGCGGGCATCGGCCCAGAGTTCTTGCGCGCCCGGCTTCAAGTGGCCGATTTTGACTTCCTGTGCGTGCCAGACGGCGACACTTGCCAGCGCCAGAGTCAAGACGAGCACGATGACTGCGGGTACGGGATGGGCGTCGCGCGAGAAGGCGGCCATGAACTTTTGCCGCTCGGCGAACAGATGCTTTTGATGATCGACGTGGTGCTGATCGAAATTCACATAGCTTGCCGCCAGCGGCAACATCACCAGGTTTGAAATGAATTTGAGGGCGATACCGATCAAAGCAATGATCGCGAGGTCCTGCACAAACGGGATCTGAACGGTCAACATGGCCGCAAATGCGGTCAGCACCGTCATCAACGAGAAGAACCCAGGCAGCAGCAGGCGTCGGAAAGCGCGCTGTGCCGCTTCGACAGAGGTGTGACCGCGCGTGACAGCGACCAGGAACAGGTTGATTTGCTGGACGCCGTGACTGACGCCGATCGCATAGACCAGGAAGGGGACGATCAGACCAAGAGGGTGCAGGCTGAGGTGAAAGACTTTAATGATCGCCAGCAGCCAGACGACCGATACCGCTGAACAAACCACCGTGAGCACAGTCAGCGCCAGCGAGCGCGAATACAGCCACAGCGCCAACGCGTTCAGAACGATGGCAAGGGCAAAGAAAGCGAGAACGTCATTGGCCTCGGTCGCGATTTCGCCGATAAATTTTGTAATGCCGATGATGCGGATGGTCATCGTGTCGTTTTCGAACTTCTTGCGAATTTTTTCCTCAAGATCAGCGGCAACGGCTATGAAGTCGACCTTTTCGCTGTTGATCGGCTGGATCGAGGCATGGATCATTGCCGATCTGGAATCGAGCGCGAACAAGCGGCCACGAAGCCCGCCCTTGAAGGCATCGGCGCGGATGCGCGCCACGTCTTGCGCGGTCATCGTTTCCGGCAGCACGTTTGAGGGGATCAGGGTGCGAGCCTCAATCGCGCTCTCGGTCGCTTGATAGACGAACGTGTTGGGAGTCCAAAGAGACGTCACCGACTCGCGTGAGACACCGGGCAGAAAATTCACATCCTGCGTCACGTCGTAAAGTGTCTTCAAAAATGCTTGCGTCCAGATCGTTCCTTTACGTGCTTCAACCACGATCTGCACGCTGTTGAGCCCCGCGATCTTGTCTTTGTAGTCGAGCACGGTGTGGATATAGGGCTGATCGGCGGGAAGCTGCTTTTCCAAATCGGCATCGAATTGGAGCATCGACGCCTGCCAGCCTGACAGTGCTGTGAGCGCGAGCAGCAATACAAGCACGAAGGCGCGACCGCGAAATAACACTCGCTCAAAAATATCCAACACCCGCGCGCCCCGCCCCACTTTTCCAATCGTGGGGATAATTTCACATTCTTATGCCAAGGCGAAGCAGAGATTGCCGGAAATGCTGCACCGCGGCATTTAAGTTTCCGGTACAATTGTGATGAACGCCATTGCCACAGTGATCTCTTATGCACCATGTTCTGCCTGGTTGAAGAAGGATACTCCAAATGAAAATGAGATTTTTAGCGGCAGCTTGGCTGGCAACAGTCATTGCCATTCCAAACGCTTGGGCCGGCGTTCCAGCCGACCAAGCGGCACGCTTAGGTAAAGACTTGACGATGATGGGCGCAGAAGTCGCAGGCACTGGCGACGTGCCTGCCTTCACGGGCGGGCTCAATGCTATTCCGGCCGGCGTCAAATTCGACCAAAAAACGCAACACCCACCTAATCCGTATCCGTCCGACAAGCCGAAATTCACCATCACTGCGGCTAACATGGCGCAATATGCCGACCGTTTGGATGAGGGACATAAAGCGCTTTTGAAGCGCTATGCCAGCTACAAGATGGACGTTTATGAGTCGCGCCGGTCTTGCACGGTGCCGCAATATGTCCTGACTGCAACGAAGAACAATGCGACGGTTGCCAAGCTCACGCCCGACGGCGAGGGGGTGCTGGGCGGTATCATCGGCGTGCCATTTCCCATTCCGCAGAATGCCAAGGAAGTGGTCTGGAACTCAAAACTGCGCTATCTTCCTCATAAGGGGACACGATCATTTGCTGCGGCGCCGGTGCAGTCCAACGGTTCCTACAATCTGATCAATGTCCAGGACGAAGTGATCAGCGGCTGGCACAATCCGGCAAACAAGAAAGCCGAAGACCTCAACAATATCTGGGTCAAGTACATTTCCAACACGATTGGGCCGCCGCGGCTGGCGGGCAATGTGATCCTGGTGCACGATTCACTGAACGCCACCGTAGAGCAGCGCAAGGCCTGGTCGTATAGTCCGGGCACGCGGCGCACGCGGCGCGCGCCCGACATCGCCTATGACAATCCCGGATTCAATACAGACGGCATGACAACCGCGGATTCGTTCTATGGCTTTAATGGCGCCCTGGATCGCTACGATTGGACATTGAAGGGCAAGGCCGTCAAGTTCATTCCCTACAATTCCTACACGTTGCTGCACACCAAGTACAAAGACTTGCTGACACCCAAACACATCAACCAAGCGGTGGTGCGCTACGAGCCGCATCGTGTGTGGGTGGTCGATGCCAAGCTGCGCGCTGGTCAGCGTCACAATTACATGCGGCGCGTGATGTATATCGATGAGGACAGCTACATCCCGACCGGCGTCGAAATTTACGACGGGCGCGGACAATTGTGGCGCTATCAGGAACTGCACACCGGCATGGCCTATCATATTCCGGCCTGCGGCGCGGTGGCGGAACTGGTCTATGATCTTCTTGGCGGCGGCAGATATCTCGCCAACACCATGATCGGCGAAGAGCGGCCGCCAAATCCGCAAGCTGACGAGTTGTCGGAAGAACGATTTACGCCGGAAGCGCTGCGGACGCTGGGCGTACGCTAAACACATATGACGGCGCTCTCGTGTCACACCGAGGGCGCCGTTTTTATTCTGCGGCCGTCTTGGCAAACACTTCTTCGCAGCCTGCGGCTTCGACGGCTGAGACTTGAGTGCGCCAATGCTCGCCGTATTTCGTCCGGCTGAGTGACATGAGGTTTAGACAATAGGTTTCCGGATTGCGGGCGCGGGAGGCGTTTATTGAGGGCGCGGTGTCCTCGCGCGTTTGAATTTCAGTGGCGCGCTCGACGAAGTTGGGTTGCGTATCAGGGGCTGCCGGTTGCGCCCGCGTGAGGATTTGTGCTTCCCATTCCTGCTGAACCTTGTTCGCGCACACGGTATCGCGTGGGTCGAGGCGGAACTTCCAATCGTCCCCGTATCTTGATTTGGCGAGAGCCACAAATTGGGCGCAGTGTGCCAGCACGGCTTCGTCGCTTGTCGCCGGTCCGCTCAACACCCGGTTACCGGCATCGATGACACGGCTGGCTGCGAAATACCCAATCCCCAGCACGGCGATGACAACCATCCACTGCGAAATAAACTTTGGTTTCACGGTGACACTTTGTGTGCCCTGTGCGGCGCTCGCCATGTGCGTGCCTCTCTCGCCAATACCGGCAGCCAGAGCATGCCTCATCCCAAGCGCCATCGCAAATCAGCGGGCAGGAGAACGCGCGCACCACGGCACAATCACAAGCTGTCCGGCTGCATGCTTCTCGTTGCGTACAATTCGTGCGCCCGCTCTTCGAAGGAGGCTGTCATCTTTTTGATTGCGCGTGTAAAAACGCCGCTGATCAACGTTTCCAGGGTTTTGCTGCGGAAGCGAAAGTCGATATCGAAGTCGACCTCGCAACCGCTTGCGCGGGCAATGAAATGCCAGCGATTGGTGAGGTGCTCGAAGGGGCCGTCGAGGTAGTCGATGACGATGGTCTTTGCTGCCGGATCAAGGATCACGCGGCTGGTGTATCGCTCGCGAAGGGTGGCGAAAGCCGCAATAACGTCGGCGGTGAACGTGTTGCCTTCGCGCGAACGAATACGGGTGGCAACACACCAGGGTAGAAATTCGGGATAGCGTTCCACGTCGGCGACGAGGGCAAACATTTGTTCGTCGCTATAGGGAACTAGACGTTTCTCGTGGTGGCGCGGCAAGAGTTCATTGTCCGCGGCTGAGTAGCGTTTGGCGTGCCCTGCGCAGTCGTTCGAAATCGTCACCCGCCAGATAAGACGAACGCGTCAGCGGCGAGGCCGAGACCATCAGGAAGCCTTTGGCGCGCGCAATCTCGGCCAGACCTTCAAACTCCTCGGGCGTCCAGAAGCGGTCGATGGCGGCGTGGCGCTGCGACGGCTGCAGGTACTGACCGATGGTGAGAAAATCGACGCCCGCCGCGCGTTGATCGTCCATGACTTGCATGACCTCTTCGCGGGTCTCGCCGAGGCCAACCATCAAACCCGACTTGGTGAAGGTCGCGGGGTCGATCTCCTTGGCCTGTTGCAGCAAGCGCAGGCTGGCGAAGTAGCGGGCGCCGGGTCTGATTTTCAGATAGAGGCGCGGCACGGTTTCGAGGTTGTGATTGAAGACGTCGGGCTTGGCGGCAATGACTAACTCAAGCGCGCCGGGTTTGCGCAGGAAGTCGGGTGTCAACA
>VFKO01000262.1 GCA_009885515.1 Rhodobiaceae bacterium
CCCATTCCGTCACGGAGAGGGCGTGCCTATAGCAAGCCCGCCCCCCCAACGCAACCGGCGCCTAAGCCGCCCGTACCAGGCTCAACCCGCCATCCACCACCACCGTCGCACCCACGACATAATCTCCGGCGCGCGACGCCAGATAGATGGCCGCCCCCGCCATATCCTCGCCCTCGCCCACGCGGCCAGATGGCACACGCTTGGCGACCTCGCCGGGCATGTCGCGCGCCACGACATTCATGTCGGAGGCGAACGCCCCCGGTGCAATCGCTGAAACGATGATGTTCTCCTCCGCCAGCTTCAGCGCCATGCGCCGCGTCAAATGCGTCAGCGCGGCCTTGCTCGCCGCATAGGAATACGTTTCCTGCGGGTTGACCGACAGGCCGTCGATCGAAACAATGTTGATCACTTTCGCAGGCCGCTCGGGCGATGCCGCCGCTCGCAGCAATCCGTGCAGCGCCTGCGTGAGAAAGAACGGCGACTTCACATTCAGGTCCATCACCTTGTCCCAGCCCTTCTCGCTGAAGGCGTCGAACGGCTCCAGCCAGGCCGCGCCGGCATTGTTAACCAGAATGTCGAGCTTCTTCTCGCGCGCACCAAGGGCCGCGGCCAACGCCTTGGCGCCCGCAACCGTTGACACGTCCACAGGCAAGGCAATGCAAACACCGCCACCGGCCGCGAGCTCTTTCGCCGCCGCTTCGCAAGCCTCTGCTTTGCGTGAAGAAATATAGACCCGCGCCCCGTGGGCGATGAACCCTGCCGCAATCATCCGGCCGATCCCGCGCGAACCACCCGTCACCAAAGCCGTCCGGCCCTCAAGTGAAAACAAATTCCGCATCCCACTTTCCCTTTTAAATTCCACATCCTGCGGCACGTTCGCGCGCCCTTGTGGCAAAGTCCAGCCTTGCCACAATTTCGGCACCGGACAGGAACAAGATGAACTAAATTGCGCCCAATCTTCGAGGACCCATCATGAGCCACCGCGCACTGCCTGTGATCTTGCTCTCGCTTGCCATCGCCAGCTGTGACAACGCCGAGAAATCGGGCAGTTCCTACTACGCTGACCCGTCCGCCGCCCCCGCTTATCCAGCCGCTGCCCCTATGCCGGCTGACGCCATCATGGTGTCAGGCGCCATCGAATCGAGCGATGGCGCCCAAAAACCGGTCGGCGGCGAGTCCTACACCTACGACCACAATCTCACCATCTCGATGGCGAGCGGCTTCGTCAAAGCACGTTTCGAGCGCGCCCGCGATTACTGCCAGAACGACCCCGCGCTCAATTGCAAAGTCACTTCGGCTTCGTTTCGTCTCTTGGGTGAACCTGATGCGCCGCTGCCTGTGGCAAACCTGAGCGTTGCTTTACCTCACGACAGCGTCGCGCAATTCGAAAGCAGCCTGGTGGCCGCGCTCCAGGATGAAGACAAAGGCGACATCATCATCAAGTCGCGCCAGACCAGCGCCCAGAACGTCACCAACCAGGTCCGCGACATCGCAGCCCGGCTGAGCCAGCTCACCAACTACCGTGACCGCATGATTGAACTCTCCAAGCGCAAAAACGCGACCACCGAAGATCTGATCAAGGTCGAAGCCGAAATCTCGCGCACCCAAAGCGAGATCGAACAAATCGAAGGCCAACGCCGCGATCTGGCCGAACGCATCGCCAAAGAAAATCTCTCCATCTCGTTCGAAGCTCTGTCCACCGCCTCGGACGCGCTGCAGCCGGTGCGCGACGTCTGGCAATCATCGCTGCGCACAATGGCCGACAGTGCCGCCAGCGCTCTCGCCTTTATCGTGGGAAGCATTCCGTGGATTCCGGTTCTGCTGATCGTCTTTTTTCTGGGACGCTTCCTCTGGCGCCGTGCCAGAAAATCGGCGAGCTAACTGGCCCACAACCCCGACGCCGAACGCGGAATATCGACGCTACGATGAATTTGCACGCTGAGCAACAAGCCAAAGCCGAACAACACGGTCAGCAAGGCCGTGCCCCCATACGAAACCAGCGGCAAAGGAATTCCCACCACCGGGATCAACCCCATCGACATCGACGTATTGATCAAAATATAGAGCAGAAAATTCAGACACACGCCCATCGCCACCAGCCGCCCAAACTGGCTTCGCGTTGACAAGGCAATGCGCACACCCTGTATCAATAACGCCAGATAAAGCCCCATCAAAATCATCAAGCCGAACAGGCCGAACTCCTCGCCCAGAACCGTAAAGATGAAATCGGTCTGTTTCTCGGGCAGGAAATTCAGGCGGCTCTGTGTCCCTTGTCCGAAACCCTTGCCAAAGATTCCGCCCGATCCCAACGCGATCTTCGACTGTGTGATATTGTAGCCGGCCCCCAACGGGTCGATATCAGGGTCGAGAAACGTATAAACACGCTCCTTCTGATAATCCTTGAGCGCAAACTCCCAACCGATCGGAACAACGGCAAGTCCCAGCACAATCACCGGAACGATGATTTTCCAACTCAAGCCCGCCAGAAAAATAAGTCCGCAACCCCCGGCAATCAGAATGGCCGCCGTTCCCAGATTTGGCTGCAGCAACACAAGCCCCGCCGGCATCACAATCAACAACAACGCCGGCAACAATCGCGTCGGCCGCGAAACATCATCCAGCAACACCCCGTGCAGGAAACGCGACAGCGCCAGAATCAGCGCAATCTTCATCAATTCCGATGGTTGCAGCTGCAAGGGACCGATGTCGATCCACCGTTCAGCCCCCTTGCCCATACGCCCGGTAAACTCAACCGCCACCAGCAACAGCAAACTGACACCATAAATCGGATAGGCCAGCTGAAACCAGCTCCGCAAATTGATCAGCGCCACCCCGATCAACAGCACCATGCCAATCGCAAAGCGCCCCATCTGCCGCTCCGCCCACGGCTCGAAACTGCCGCCCGCCACTGAGTAAAGCAGGCCAAACCCGATGCACGAAATCGCCGTCACCAGGACAACGACCGCCCAGTTCATAGACCGCAGCTTACCCCATAGCCTGAGATCGCGCCCCGAAGAACTGAAGGCGTCGCTGAGCGTCATACCGGCCGCACAGGTCGCAACGGCGCCGCTGCAGTCCGGGTGGGTGGTACAAAAATCTTTTGCCGCACAGGATCGCGTTGTCCGACAAGCGTCATGATATCCTTGGCAACCGGTGCCGCATTACGCGAGCCGCCGCCGCCATGCTCGATCACCACTGAAATGGCATAACGCGGGTTCACAACCGGCGCGAAAGCAATGAACAGAGCATGATCGCGAAACTCCCATGGGATTGAATCGGCGCTGCGCCCGCGCAACTCGGCCGTCAGGCGCCTCACCTGTGCGGTGCCCGTCTTGCCTGCCATGTCAAAGCCTTCGACGGCCAAACGCGACCGCGCAGCCGTTCCCCCTTGATTGGTCACCGCATCCATGCCGCGGTGAACGATGGCCACATGCGCCGGATCAAGACCCAAATCTTCGGGCTCCGTCATCATGCGGGGCTCTCCGCCAAACGACTTGATCACATGTGGAATGACGGCCTTGCCGCCATTCGCCAGCCGCGCCGTCATCACGCATAACTGCAGCGGCGTCGTCAAAACGGCACCTTGGCCAATACCTACATTATAAGTATCCCCGTCGCGCCACGCGTCGTTGCGCGCCCGCAATTTCCACTCGGGATCCGGCATCAAGCCCTTTTTCTCGCCGGGAATTTCCAGCCCATAAGCCTGCCCCAGCCCGAATCTGCGCGACATCGAGGCAATTTCCTCGATCCCGGTCCGTCTTGCGCACTCATAGAAATAGCAGTCGCATGAATTCTTGATCGCCGACACCATATCCATGGAACCGTGCCCGCCACGCTTCCAGCAGTGAAAAATGAATCGTCCCAGCGCTGTCGCACCTGAACAATGCACCCGCGTTGCCGGCGTCATAGCGCCAGACTGCAAGGCCGCCAGCGCCACCACAGGCTTATAGGTCGAACCAGGCGGATACATGCCCGTGATCGCCTTGTTCAAAAGCGGCTTTAGCGGGTCCTCATTAAGCTGCTTCCACAACGCAGAGGTGACCGTTGTGGTAAAGGCATTCGGATCAAAGCCCGGCGCCGATACAATAGAAATCAGCTCGCCCGTATTCACGTCCATCACCACGACGGAGCCGCTTTGACCAGCCAGCCGCTCCTGCGCCAGCTTCTGTACTTCCATATCCAGGGACAGAACAACATCCTGCCCCGGTGTCCCGGGCGTGCGCGCCAACTCGCGGATTACGCGCCCATGCGCGTTGACTTCATTGTGCGAAGCCCCAGGCTTTCCGCGCAAAGCCTCGTCGGCAGCTTTCTCAACCCCCGATCGCCCGATCCTGAAACCCGGCAACGATAAAAGTTCCGGTTCTTTCTCGATGTCTTTATCGGTGACACCGGCGACATATCCCAGAACATGGGCAAGCCACGGCCCGAAGGGATACGACCTCAGCTCACCGGCATCCGTTTCGATCCCCTCCAAATCCGGCGCGTTCAGATTGATCTTTGCGAAATCATCCCAGCCAAGCCCCTCCGTTACGAGAACAGGGTTGAAGGGCTTTGCATGTGCCGCCTGACGAACAGCCTTGGCAATGCGATGCGGCGGCAAATTGATCAACTGTGCAACACGCTCCAGCGCCGCGCGAACGTCTTTCGTACGCTCTGGGACAACCAGCAGCCTGAAGTTCTGCGCTGTCTTCGCCAGCTCGACACCGCCGCGGTCGAAGATGCGTCCACGTTGCGGTGCCAACAGCTGAAGATTGATCCGGTTGTCTTCGGCCATCATCGTGAATTGCTCACGCTGCAACACGGACAACTGAAATATCCGCCCTGTGAGAAGCGCAAACAACCCGGCAGTTCCTGCCGACAACAGCGCCGCACGGCGCGTAAACGCACGATATCTCACACTATCGCGGCCATCCATCATTGGGTGCTCAACCTCACAAAGTTTCCGGCGCTGTCGTCAGCACGCGACGCAGGAGTAATAACACGCGGGCCAGCAAGGGATAAAAAATAACTGAGACGGCCCCTTGGCCAAAAAGTTCCCCAGGCGGAAGCCACCGCGCATAGACAAAAGTGCCCAGAACCCAGGAACCGGCGGCCACCAGCACCGCAATAATCGCAAATCCCAACCACACCCCCACCCCGGTTCGGCCACGAAAGAAAACCCGCTGCGACAATGTAAATCCATAAGCGAACAGATACATAACCGCCCAGAATCCGATCGGCGAACCGGTTGCGAAATCCTGGGCCAATCCCACCACAAAGACCGCCCATGGCGGAAGAAACTCCGGTCCATGAATGGCCCAGAAGAAAATGGCAATCAACGCAAGGTCGGGACCCAGCACAACGCCTTGCATCAAGTTCATCGGCGCCATCGCAACCAGCATCATCGCCAGCGTCACAAATAGCGGCAAAGCGCGCCACATCTGCTGCAGCAACCAGAAAAAGCCGATCTGCAAAACTTCAAACATGGCACAGACCGTTGCTCACAATGCCGGCGGCCTTCCGGGTTGCGCGTACACGGCGTTGGTCTGCGGCAACGTCCCCGCTGGCTGCGACGACGCCGGTTTCGCCTTACCATCGCCCTTGTCCGCAGGCTCAGTGCCGGAGGGCGCTTCATCCACATCGACGGGTGCACGATACTTCAGAATGCGCACAAAGTCGGCGCGCCCCTCGTTTGTAAATAGCTTCACACGCGGCGACGTTTCGCCCTTACCAACAATGCCAACGGCAATGCCTGGCGGAAACGCAGCGCCGTCCGATGTCGTAACCACGCGGGCGCCTGCCACAATGCGCGAACCCGATGGAAGATACTCGAGCACCGGACGCTGACTATTATCGCCAACAAGAATGGCTTTCAGATTGACCCCCTCGATCAGCACCGGGATGCGGCTGTTGAGGTCTGTCACCAGCAACACCCGCGACGAGCGGTTACCCGTCGCAATCACGCGGCCCAGCAAACCCCGGTCATCGACGACGGCCTGACCCTTGAGCACATCTTGCGCCCGCCCGGCGTTGATTAAAACCGTCCGCACGAACGGTCCTTTTGTATCCGCAATCACCCGTGCCGCAACTGCCGTCACCGGCGCATCCGTGGGAATTTTCAACAGCCCTTCATAGCGCTGCACTTTGCGTTGCAGTTCCGCAAGCTCGCTTTGAGCCGCTCGCAGCTTTGCATTCTCCTGGCGCAGTTTTTGGTTTTCATCATAGGTCGAAAACAACGATCCAAGGCCCGCGATCCACCGGTTCACTTCGCTGGCAGGCACCGAAAGCACTTCCATAAACACGGAGCTCACGTCGTTCGCGGCACCGCGTGCGTCGTCAAACAATGCTTCTTGGCCGCGCCCGATGACCAGCAGGATCAGCGCGATCAAAAAGAAAATCACCAGCGCCGGATTCTGGGCCAAGACCGCCCACGATCCAGACGATGATCTGCGGCGATTGCGATTCCACGCCATCTCTTAGCGGCTCATTCCTTAAAGGCACAAATGGACGTACTAATAGTAAACCGACGACAAGACCTGCCTATGCGTACTCAGATGCTCAAGCACCTTGCCTGTGCCCAGAGCCACACACGATAACGGCTCATCGGCGATGGAGACCGGCAAACCCGTTTGGTCGCGCAGCACCTGATCCAGATTCGTCAGCAGCGCCCCGCCGCCTGTCATCACGATTCCCTTGTCCACAATATCAGCCGCAAGCTCCGGCGGCGTCGCTTCCAGCGCCACCTTCACCGCTTCGACGATTTGACTGACTGGCTCCAGCAGCGCATCGGCAATTTGCGCCTGCGTAATCGTGATTTCCTTGGGCACGCCATTCAGCAAATCGCGGCCCCTGATATCAATTTTGATTTCGCTGGCGTTTTCGGGGGCCCGCGCACAGCCGACTTCTTTCTTGATCCGCTCGGCCGATGCTTCCCCGATCAACAGATTATGATGCCGCCGGATATAGGAAATAATAGCCTCATCCATCTTGTCGCCGCCCACCCGCACCGAACGCGCATAGACAATCCCGCCCAGCGACAGCACTGCCACTTCCGTAGTACCCCCGCCGATGTCAACCACCATTGAGCCCGTCGCCTCTGTCACCGGCAGGTTCGCACCGATCGCTGCCGCCATTGGCTCTTCGATCAGATAGACGCGCCGCGCGCCGGCCGACAAGGCCGACTCCTGGATCGCCCGCTTCTCAACCGCCGTCGCGCCAGACGGTACGCAGATTATGATCATTGGATTGGCAAACGAGCGCCGGTTGTGCACCTTGCGGATGAAGTGCTTGATCATCTCTTCCGCAACTTCAAAGTCCGCAATCACGCCGTCGCGCATCGGGCGAATGGCTTCGATGTTGCCGGGCGTACGGCCCAGCATCATCTTGGCGGCATTGCCCACTTCCAGAACCTGCTTCTTGCCGTTCTTGTTCATGATGGCGACGACAGAAGGTTCGTTGAGCACGATCCCGCGCCCCTTGACGTAGACCAGGGTATTGGCCGTGCCCAGATCAATGGCCATGTCCGACGACAGGAAGCCTAACAAACTCGAGAACATTCGTTTCTCCGTCTACTTATTGCAGCTAAATCTGCTTATGGCAGATTTAGCCAAGGGTTCAGTTCAGTCTAACCACGCGCGACGGTCAGGGCTTCGGGAGCCGTCTTAAGTCGCTTCACCAGCAATTTGTTAAGCGCATGCACATAAGCCTTCGCCGCCGACACCAGCGTGTCCGTATCGGCGGAACGTCCTGTCACGCTCTTGCCGTCTTCGCTCAGGCGCACAGTGACACCGGCTTGCGCATCAGTACCCTCCGTCACTGCATGCACTTCGAACACCGCAAGCGTCGCTTCATGAGGAAACAGCGACTTGATCGCGTTGAAAATGGCATCTACCGGGCCATCGCCGCGCGCCACCCCAAGTCGGGTCTGCCCGTCGATCGAAAGCTCAAGCTCCGCACTCTGCGGGCCAAAGGTGCCCGCAACCACACGCATACTCACGAACTGTATGCGATCAAGCCCACGCGCGATCTCATCGTCCACCAGGGCTACAATGTCTTCGTCAAACACATGCTTTTTCTTGTCAGCCAAGTCCTTGAACCGGCGAAACGCATCTTCCAGCGCATTGCCGCCAAGCGCGTATCCCATCGCTTCCAGCTTGTCCTTGAAGGCATGCCGCCCCGACAGCTTGCCAAGCACCAGCGATGTCTTCGATACGCCAACCGACTCCGGCGTCATGATTTCATATGTCTGCGTATGCTTGAGCATACCGTCCTGATGAATGCCGGACTCATGCGCAAACGCATTCTTGCCGACAATTGCCTTGTTGTACTGGATTGGAAAGCCCGTGACATTCGACACCAGCTTCGACGCCCGCAAGATCGAAGCGGTTTCAATCCCCGTGGTATAGGGCAAGATATCGGCGCGCACCGTCAGAGCCATTACAATCTCTTCAAGTGCCGCATTACCCGCCCGCTCGCCAATTCCGTTGATCGTGCATTCAACCTGGCGCGCACCGCTTGCAACTCCGGCCAGAGAATTGGCAACCGCAAGCCCCAGATCATTGTGGCAATGGGTTGAAAACGTAACCTTCTCAGCCCCCGGCACCTTGGCAATCAGCGAGGCAATCAGCGCCCCATATTCAGACGGGATCGCATAGCCGACAGTATCTGGAATGTTGATCGTTGTGGCGCCGGACTTGATGGCCGCCTCGACACAACGGCACAGAAACTCGAACTCGGTGCGCGTCGCATCTTCCGCCGACCATTCAACGTCTTCGACAAGGCTGCGCGCACGGGTGACGCTGCCGATCACCGCCTCAAGCACCTGATGCGGTTCCATCTGCAGCTTGTGCTTCATATGCACCGGGCTGGTCGAAATAAACGTATGGATGCGCGCCCGCTTTGCCGGCTTCAACGCTTCACCGGCCCTGTCGATATCCTTCACGCCCGCGCGCGCCAGACCGCAAATCACCGAACGCTTGGATAGCTTTGCGATCTCGTATACCGCTTCAAAATCACCATTGGACGATATCGGAAATCCAGCCTCGATGACATCGACGCCGAAATCATCCAGCATCTCGGCAATCTTCAATTTTTCCTCGAGGTTCATCGCCGCGCCCGGCGATTGTTCGCCGTCACGCAAGGTCGTGTCGAAAATCTTCACTCGGTTCGAATTTGACATGGTCTCTTCTCTAAGCCCGCTCGCTGGCGGCTCGAATATGTTGCCCGGGTCCTTGTCTTCGCATCCCCTAAGCACCAGCCGCGTCGCCCGTGAGCGTCTTCGCGGCCGCTTTCGCGCCTAGGGGCAGCTAAGAAGGAGCCCAAGCTCAACCCGAAAAGGCAGACGCAGCGCCTCACGCACGCACGAACGCGTTCGAAAGCAATCAGCCTTCGCTCCATCGTTCCCTGTGTACGTCCGAACCATACCGCCTATGCCTCAATTGGCCCACTTGGCTTGCGAGCCTTGACCATAAGGAAACGCAGTTAAGACCCGGTGAAACTCCAGCACCAATCCGCGCTCCCGCCAGCGAATCATTAGAGCCAAACACCAGCACTCCGCAATGACAATAAGCGCCCGGCCGGCGGAATTCGCGTCAAATGTTCCAAACGGTGCCAGTGTGGCGCCCCGTTCCGTTCATGGCCGCAAGACGGAACCAACTCCCTACCCAGTCCTTAAGCCGGAACCGGCCCGCAACTTAACCCGATAGTCAGCCCGGCCGTGCTTTGCTCCAGCTCCCGGTATCGATGAAAGTAGAGGCAGAGGTCCTGTATCGCCATCACTGATGTCCGAGTACGCGTCGCACAATTTCAGGTCGAGCTCCCAGAATGCAGGACTTCGCTTCACCCGGTACTGGCACATTCCCTCGCTCAGCCTCATATGCCATGAACCTGGTGGTGCCCATCGTCACCGCCGCGACCTTTACCGCTGCTACCTTGCTGTTCTGGGTCCAGCCCATGTTTGGCAAAATGGTGTTGCCATTGCTTGGCGGTGCACCGGCAGTCTGGACCACGGCGCTGCTTTTCTTTCAAACCGCTCTGTTGCTTGGCTATCTCTATGCGCACGCCATTGGCGCACGATTGTCACTGCGCGCCCAGATTGCAGTCCATGTCGCAGTGCTGATTGGCGCAACATTTGTTTTGCCGCTCGCCATTCCCGCAGGCACGATACCGCCAGCAGGCGAAATGCCCACCTATTGGTTGATTGGCCTTTTTTCTGTCACCGTCGGGCTGCCATATACAATCATCGCCGCCACCTCGCCTTTGCTCCAGCGCTGGTTTTCGCTCTCGGGTCATGCTGCCGCCTCAAATCCTTATCAACTCTACGTTGCCAGCAATGCCGGCAGTTTGTTGGGGTTGCTTGGCTATCCTCTGATCATTGAACCATTTGCAGGCGTGACCTCACAGAGCGCCCTTTGGTCTGAAGGCTTTCTCGTCTTGATCGCCCTTATCGCCGTGTCAGGGATCGCACTCCTCCGCGTGGCCGCTCAAGTGCCAGCGCCGACAGCAGAACCCGGCGCCGCCGCGCAGACCAAACCCACAAGCTTCGAACGCTTTCGCTGGGTGGCACTGGCCTTTGTCCCCTCAAGTTTGCTCCTCGGTGTCACCACACACATCACCACCGACATCGCGGCCATGCCGTTGCTGTGGGCAGCCCCCCTTGCGCTCTACCTCATCACCTTCATTTTTGCCTTCGCTCAAAGACAAGTGATAGCCCGGCCACTTCTGTTCAAAGCAGAAGCGCTGGCGCTGGTCATGCTGGCAGCGATGATGTGGTTTGACGGATCAAATCTGGCCGGCCTCGGCTTACACTTGATCGCATTCTTCGTGATTGCTCTCGCCCGACACACAGAACTCGCCAGCTCGAAACCTGACGCCACCCATCTGACTGAGTTCTACCTCTGGATGTCCTTGGGCGGCGCACTCGGCGGCGTTTTCAACGCCGTCATTGCCCCCGAACTCTTCTCAGGCATTCTTGAATACCCAATCACATTGGTAGCCGCTGGCTTCACCCGCGTATTGCTTCTGCCGCCTGCTGAACGCTTGCGGCTCAACCGCCTGGACCTTGCACTGCCGCTTGCTGCTGTGATCGGCGCCGTGTTGCTGCGTCTGTTGGAAGTCAACGCGTCCGACATTCCGGTTTTTGTGATGGTCGCGGTCTTGTCGCCGTTGTGTTTGCTTGTCTATCACTTTCAGGAACGCACCCTTCGCTTCGCCTTCGGACTTGCCGCGATGTTTGTGCTGCTCCACGCGCGTCACGATGCCAACATCCTCACCGAAGCCCGCAGCTTTTTCGGTGCCTACCGCGTTTACACAACATCAGACCATCAGCACCTGATCCTGTCGCACGGCACAACAATTCACGGCGCACAGGCAACAGCACCGGCACAGCGCCGCGAACCGCTAACGTACTACGCCGTGGAAGGCCCGCTCGGCCAAGCGATCAACGCCCTGCAATCCGCACACCCAAGTCTGCGCTTCGGTGTGATCGGCCTCGGCGCCGGCGCTACCGCGTGTTACTCCAGACCCAGCGATTTGTGGACCCTTTTTGAAATCGATCCCTTGGTCGTCAAACTCGCCAAGGATCACGGCGCCTTCACGTTTCTCAAGGACTGCGCCCCCAAAGCCAGGATCGTCATTGGCGACGCCCGCCTGTCATTGGCACGCGAGGCCAACGGATCATTCGATGTACTGGTTCTTGACGCTTTCAGTTCGGACTCAATTCCAACGCACCTGATGACGCGTGAAGCGATGAGCATGCTGCGTTCAAAGCTCAC
>VFKO01000255.1 GCA_009885515.1 Rhodobiaceae bacterium
GTCGTGGACGACAACGCATTCCATCGCGGCAAACGCGGCCGCGACGTGCTTGGTGTTGGGGTCGGACTGCAGAATATCTTCGCCCTGGATGTAGATGCCCTTGAAGCGGCCATCGAGGGCGGCATCCAGCATGTTGGGGATGCGCAGGCCCGGCTCGTGGTCGAGCGGCGTCAGCCACAGCGTTTCGAACATCGCGCGCGCCACGTCGTCGGAGACATGGCGATAGCCCGACAGCTCGTGCGGGAATGACCCCATGTCGCAGGCGCCTTGTACATTGTTCTGTCCCCGCAACGGGTTGACCCCAACGCCCGGCCGCCCGATATTGCCCGTCGCCATCGCCAGATTGGCGATGGCCATGACGGCGGTCGTGCCCTGGCTGTGTTCGGTGACACCGAGGCCGTAATAGATCGCCCCATTGCCGCCGGTCGCGTAAAGACGCGCCGCTCCCCGGATCGCAGCGGCGGAAACGCAGGACAACTTTTCGATGGCTTCGGGGCTGTTCTGCGGCTCGCCGACAAAGTTGGCCCAGGCGTCAAAGGCATCGGCTTCGCAGCGTGTGCGGACGAACTCCTTGTTGACCAAGCCTTCCGTGACGATGACGTGGGCGAGCGCGGTCAGAATTGCGACGTTCGTGCCGGGCAGAAGCGGCAGATGATATGACGCCTCGACATGTGGCGTGCGCACCAGGTCGATGCGGCGCGGGTCGATGACGATAAGCCTTGCGCCCTCGCGCAGGCGTTTTTTCATCCGCGAGGCAAAGACCGGATGACCGTCAGTCGGATTGGCGCCGATCACCATGATCACATCGGCGTGCTCGACGCTGTCGAAATCCTGCGTGCCCGCAGAGGTGCCAAAAGTTGTCTTCAAGCCGTAGCCGGTCGGCGAGTGACAAACGCGGGCGCAGGTGTCGACATTGTTGTTGCCGAAGGCCGCGCGCACCAGTTTCTGCACCAGAAACGTTTCTTCGTTCGTGCAGCGCGACGAGGTGACACCGCCGACAGCAAGGCGGCCGTACTTGGCCTGGATGCGTTTGAATTCGGCGGCGGTGTGGGCGATCGCCTCGTCCCACGAAACCTTGCGCCACGGCTCGTCAATCCGTGCACGGATCATCGGCTCGAGCACGCGCTCGCGATGGGTGGCATAGCCCCAGGCAAAGCGGCCCTTGACACATGAATGGCCGTGGTTGGCCTTGCCGTCCTTGTAGGGCACCATGCGCACGAGTTCTTCGCCGCGCATCTCGGCCTTGAAGGCGCAGCCGACGCCGCAATAGGCGCAAGTTGTAACGACCGAATGTTCGGGCACGCCAATCTCGATCACCGATTTCTCGCTCAAGGTCGCCGTCGGGCACGCCTGGACGCAAGCGCCGCACGACACGCATTCGGACTCAAGGAACGACTCCGACATGCCGGCCGAAACTTTGGATTCAAAGCCGCGCCCTTCGATCGTCAACGCGAACGTGCCCTGCGTTTCCTCGCACGCCCGCACGCAGCGCGAGCAGACGATGCACTTCGCCGGATCGAAGGTGAAGTACGGGTTGGACTCGTCTTTCACCGCGGCCA
>VFKO01000556.1 GCA_009885515.1 Rhodobiaceae bacterium
ATGAGCTTCCCAACCGCATCTCGATTTCTGGCCACACCGACGGAGGCGCGTTCAGCGGTCCTGGCGGTTACTCGAACTGGGACCTTTCGTCAGCGCGAGCAAACTCAAGTCTCAAGGTACTGCTGGACTCCGGCGTCCCCGATGCACGCATAGCCGAAGTTTCAGGCAAGGCCATGTCCGACCCCCTGTATCCTGACAACCCCCACGCCTCGGCCAACAGGCGGATTAGCATCATTTTGATGCGAGAAGCGCCCGTCATGCCGCCTGACAAATAGGACCAGGCTTTGGGCCGGATAATATTCATACTTTAGGCAGTTCCCAAGAGGGTCCGTCCATGTGACATTCATGGGAATGGTCCCAGTCGACTGATTCGGGACGGTATTTGCACGCGGAGTTGCGCGCCGTGACCGAACAGTTGGGAACGAGGGTCCCGCAGTTTTATCTCACTTCGCCAGCGCCTTGCCCCTATTTGACGGGCAAGATGGAGCGCAAGGTTTTTACGCGTTTGTCTGGAGAAATCGGCAAGTCGGTGAATGACGTGCTCACGCATGCCGGTTTCCGACGCAGCCAAAGCATCGCTTATCGGCCGTCGTGTGAGTCCTGTCATGCATGCGTTTCGGTGCGTGTCGTTGTCGATGCCTTCGAGCCATCCCGCTCTTTCCAGCGTGTTACGCAACGCAACGCAAACTTGGTTGGCGAAGTCGTGGACCCTTGGGCTACCGAGGAACAGTTCGCCCTTCTCCGCCGGTATCTGGACATGCGCCATCACGGCGGAGGCATGTCAGACATGACCATGTTCGACTACGTCGCGATGGTAGAGGACTCAGCAGTGGAGACCCACCTGGTTGAATACCGCTACCGGACTGGTGAAAAAGCCGGAGACCTGATCGCTGTCGCCCTTACTGACCTTTTGTCCGACGGTCTGTCCATGGTCTACAGCTATTTCGACCCGTCCGAAGCGCCGCGCAGCCCCGGCACCTACATGGTACTCGACCACATCGAACAGGCGAGGAGCCGCAGCCTACCCTACGTCTATTTGGGGTATTGGATCGAAGGCAGCCCTAAAATGAGTTACAAAGCTCGATTTGGGCCGCTCGAAGCGCGATTGGGCGCAGGTTGGGTCCCCTTGAAGCGGCGCTAAAGTCAACGCACTGTGCTTTCGTGCCATAACCGCGTTGACTGGGCTGCAGTTATCCCAGTTGACGCTTGACCTCCATGCAAATCAGGAACAATTCGCGATGTCGAACAACACGCGCCTCGCCATTCTTGTGGCCGCCCTCGGTTACTTTGTTGATGTCTACGATTTGATCTTGTTCACTATTTTGCGTGTTCCCAGCCTGACCGACCTTGGCGTATCTGGCGACCAGTTGGTAACCGTCGGCACATACCTGCTCAACTGGCAAATGAGTGGCTTTCTCATTGGTGGTGTCTTGTGGGGTGTCATAGGCGACAAGGTCGGGCGCATCGAACTCCTCTTCGGCTCGATCTTGTTGTATTCGGTCGGCAACATCTTGAATGGGTTCGTCGGTCAATTTGGGCCGGGCGTCGATGCCATGCTGTCCCCCATAGACCAATACGCGGCACTCAGGTTTTTAACCGGCATAGGTCTGGCCGGCGAAATCGGCGGCGGCATCACCTTGGTGGCAGAACTCCTGCCCAGACAAACACGCGGTTACGGTACGACGATTGTGGTCGCAACCGGCGTTGCCGGAGCCGTCGCGGCGGCGTTGGTCTATGAGTATTTTTCGTGGCGGTCCGCCTACATTGTCGGCGGTGTGATGGGATTGGCACTCCTGTTCCTCCGGCTCTCGGTCGCTGAGTCTGGAATTTTCAAATCGCTTGCAAACCAAGAGCACGTCGCGCGTGGCAATTTCTTCATGTTATTTACTTCATGGGACCGCTTCAGCCGTTATGCCAATTGCATCCTGGTTGGACTTCCAATTTGGTACTCACTGGCCATCATCGTCACCTTTTCGCCCGAAATCGCACATGCACTTGGTGTGGTCGACAAGATCGTCGCGGGTACGTCGGTGTTCTGGTTCTATTGCGGCATAACGCTCGGCAGCGTGGCCAACGGGCTTTTCAGCCAGTACATGCGCAGCCGCAAGATTGCACTGGGCGTATTCCTGTGCGCGCTACTGGTCTCGTTTGCCGTGATTTTTCACGTGCCGTTGCGCACGGCACAAGAGTTTTACTCTGTGATCTTTGTGATTGGATTCTGTACTGCGTACTGGGCGATGATGGTCACTGTCGCAGCAGAACAGTTCGGTACAAACTTGCGCGCGACTGTCGCAACCTCTGTGCCAAATTTCGTCCGGGGTTTCACGGTGCCAATCACGCTTCTTTTCGCCTATATCCGCCCGGACGTTGGCATCGTAGGTGCCGCGGAAGTCGTGGCAATCCTGGTTGCCGCATTTGCTCTATATGCACTTTTTGCCTTGCGCGAGACGTTTAACGTAGATTTGGATTATTTGGAGACGGATGCCAAGCCGTCAAAGCAGGGTCCCTGACATGCAACCATTGCCCCAATCACCGGCTCCCGACTGGCGGCAATACATGCTGCGCGCCGTTATCTGGGTCGCCTTTGTGGGCGCGTTGGGATACGCGGCCGCCAATGGCGGACTTGGGTTCCTTGAGAACGATGTGAGTGTAACCGTCGAGCCGAACAGGGACAGCATATCGTTGGCGGACCAAGGGCCTGCGATGATAGAGATGAAAGTAACGCTGCGAAACAACACCAGAAACAAAGTAACGCTTACCGCCCCTACCGCATGCAAAATATTCCGCTGGCAGATATTCAGCCGCTCGGGCGAGCTAATGCAGAGCAAAATCAACGAGGAGTCTTGCCCGGCTTCAGGCGTGGCAGTGGGCCTGCCTTCGGGCGAGCAAGTTCAAGAGTTCTATTCGATCCTGCTGAGCCAAACACGATATCGCCAAGGCGAAGATTACCAGGTTCGTGTTTGGTATTGGGGCTACGAAACCGAGTTTGAATTCAAGGTCGAGTGACTACGCGCGTTCGCGCTCATCACCGCTTGCGCCAAGCGGGTCCGCGATCAGCTTGCGCCCGGATAACGCCGACAGCCAATCAAGCCCCGCACGCAACCGTACAACTTCGCCAACAACAATAAGTGCCGGCGCCTTGATGCCGCTCGCCCGCACATCGGCATCCGCCCGTCCTAACTCAGTTTCCAGCACCAACTGATTTTGTGTGGTGGCCTCGCTGATGATCGCAACAGGTTCGTGAACACTACGCCCTGCCGAAATCAACTCGGTTGCAATCCGGGCAAGGTGCTTCAGTCCCATGTAAATCACAATGACCGGTGAACCCTCCGCCAGCGCCCTCCAGTTGATCGTACTCGGCACATCACCGCCCGCCATATGCCCGGTCACGAAAGTCACAGCGTGGTTGATGTCGCGGTGCGTTGCAGGAATGCCAGCATAGGCTAGTCCGCCGACACCCGAGGTAACCCCAGGAACCACTCGAAAGGGCACGCCCGCCGCCACCAGCGCCAAAGCCTCTTCCCCGCCACGACCGAAGAGAAAGGGGTCTCCACCCTTTAGTCTGAGCACGCGCTTGCCCTGCTTGGCCCACTCAATCAATCGCAACGAAATGTTGCGTTGCTTCGGACTGGGCTTGCCACCGCGCTTGCCAGCATACTCAATCACCGCTCCCGGCCGCGCCAGTTTTAGGACCGCCTCATCCACCAGGGCATCAAAAACCACAATCTCGGCCTGTTGCAACGCGTTCAGCGCATGTAACGTCAGCAGACCCGCATCGCCGGGTCCAGCACCAACAAGCCACACCCAGCCAGGCTCAAACACCGGCAGGTTTGCAGCTTCGCGAACAGATTTCCAAGCAAACGCTAGACTCATCTCAAATATCTACATCAAAGTAAGTTATTACGCAATATTAACAACCACATTTGTACAACAAGAGTCTCTCTGATCTTTCCGTTCCTTCGGCTAAACTCACCCGATGAGCAGAATCCTTGTCCTGATCGCCGTCCTCTTGGGTATCACCGCACTCATCATATGGATCGTCGGAATTTCCGGCATCACAAGTGCTTCATCTGAAGGTTCTGCAAGTCTCGCATATAACATCACGCTTTTGGTCCTCTTGATGAGTTCACTGGTCCTGGGTTGGCGCGGCAGCGTCAGCCAGGCATTTCGCTATGCGCTCATCTGGATCGCGCTCTTCTTCGCTTTGCTACTGGGCTACTCCTTCCGAAACGACATGCTGTCCGCATTTCAGCGTGTAGCAGGCGAAGTAAACCCTGCGATGCCGGTCGAACGGTCTGGCTCGGAAGTGGCCCTACGAAAATCCGACGACGGCCACTTCTACGTCGACGCGGACATTAACGGAACCAGCATTCGCCTCCTCGCCGACACCGGAGCGACAACCGTTGCCCTGAGCATAACCGACGCACAAAGTGCCGGCATCGACGTCGATCAACTCGACTTTAACCGCATGATCTCAACGGCCAATGGGCGAGCAGCCGCAGCCAACATCACTCTCGACGAAGTCCGTGTGGGTTCCATCGTTCGTCAAGATGTCAAAGCCATGGTCACCCGCGGATTGGCAGGCTCCCTATTGGGCATGAGTTTTTTCAGCACCCTGTCCAAAGTTCAAATGGAAAACGACGAACTCATCCTTCGTGACTGAAACTCGAACCGGCACACTGTATTTGATCGTGGGCCCCTCCGGCGCGGGTAAAGACACGCTCATCACAGCAGCGCGCGACCGACTGTGTCAAACACACGTATTTCCAAAGCGCACAATTACAAGGCCCATTCAGTCGCCCGAGGAAGATCACATTGTCGTAACGGTAGACGCCTTCAACACTCAGATGCGGGCAGGCCATTTCTCGCTCACCTGGAGCGCCCATGGACTGCATTACGGCATACCAAACTCGATCCTCGACGATATCAAACGCGGAAAACACGTTGTCGCCAACGTTTCGCGCGAACTGATTGG
>VFKO01000555.1 GCA_009885515.1 Rhodobiaceae bacterium
GAGGTCGGATCGGCTTCGCGCGGATGGCGCAGCAGAGTGCGGTCGTTGACGATGGCCTTCACGTCTTCATAGCGCGTCAGCACGTATTGATTGAAGGCGGGGTCCAGGCGCACCGGACACCGTTCCCGCAACTCGGCGAGGCGCGCGTAAGGATCGGCGCGATAGGCAGGATCGATCTCAAGCAACTCGAAACCTGTGGGAAGCGGCTTGTCGGTCATGGCGGGCTCTCTCGGTTCTTCCTTGGCTTCACAGTTCTTAACATACATGACCCGCACTTTCACGTGCCGTTCATTGAATAGGGCAGAATTTGCGGTCAACGAGTGGCGAGGCTGGGCGCTCATGCGCGGACCGGATAGTGCTCCTGGAGCCGGGTCGCGCCAATTTCGAGTCACCCGGGATTTTTTGGAAAGGCCTCTCAATATGAAGAAATGGACACTCGCCGCGATCAGCACGGCGGCGGTGATGAGCTTGAGCCTCATCAGCGCGCCCGCACTTGCCCACGATGGCGGTCATCGTGGCAACGACAATTACCGCGACAATGACCGCGCCAGGCACCGGCATCGTGGTGAGCGGCACGCAGACAATCACCAAAACTGACGTCCGGGCGACGGCGACCATGGCAGACGCGGCGACTGGCGCAGTAATGATCGCCGAGGACATGACAATGATCGCAGGCATGACCGTCGCCGGGACCGCAGGCATCATGACGGAGATCACGGTGGTGAGCACGGTGGTGACCGGAACGGCCATCACAACAACCACTAAGCGCTTGCGCGATTGACGCAAATCGGCGGCCGGGCGATTGCCCGGCCGTTTTTCGTTCACTCGTGCCGCAGCGCCTCGATCGGGTTGAGCGAGGCGGCACGGCGGGAGGGTAGGATACCGAAAAGGACACCGACCACCACGGAGGCAAGGATTCCTATGGCTACTGTTTCGGCGCGCAACAGGATCGGCCAGTCCGCAAGAGCTGCGATGATGTAGGCACCGCCAACCCCAGCCACAATCCCGAGCGCGCCGCCGATCAGGCAGAGGGTCACCGTTTCGATCAAAAACTGCATCAGTATGTCCGACTTGCGGGCGCCCACAGCCATGCGCAGTCCGATTTCGCGCGTACGCTCGGTAACAGACACAAGCATGATATTCATGATACCGATGCCACCGACGATTAATGAGATCACGGACGTGGCGCCGAGTAGAAATGCCATCGTTGCCTGAGCCTCAGTCCGGGTACGCACGAGCTCTGCTGTATTGCGTACCGAGAACGGCGCTTGATCCGTGGGGTCGAGTTGGCGGCGTGCGCGTAATACATCTTCGATGTCGGTCGCGGCATTGAAAAGCTCTTTGGAGCTGGCGAGCTCGACATAGATTTGTTGCACGGCGTCCGGCGCTGAGCGGGCACGTCCGCCTTGCAATCGTGCGCGCGCTGCCGCCAGCGGCACGAGTACAACATCGTCCTGATCGCGGCCGAAGCCCGCCTGGCCCTTAGCTGCCAGCACGCCGATGACCACGAAAGGAACGTTGCGTATGCGCAACTCCGCACCGATCGGATCGACGCCATCGAAGACTTCGCGCACGACCGTCTGACCCACGATAGCAACTTTTGCGCCGACAGTCATGTCGGATGGTTCAAGTCCGCGTCCTGCCACAAGGGGCCAGTCGCGAATTTCCAGAAACTCTGCGCCGACGCCTTGCACTTGAGTTGTCCAATTCGCATTGCCGTATACCAACGGTGCGTTGGCCGAGAGTTGACCCGCAATCGCTACGATTGCGGGCACTTGCTCTCGCAAGGCTCTGATGTCCCGCTCGGTCAGCGACTGTGCTGCGCCAACAGCATCGCGGCGGCCACCGCCCATGTTCGCTGGCCCGGATTGAATCTGAAGCATGTTGGTACCCAGGCTCGCGATCTGCTTGTCGATCGCGCTTTGTGCTCCAGCGCCGATCGAGACCATTATGATCAGCGACGCAACGCCGATAATGACGCCGAGCGTCGTGAGGATCGAACGGACAAGGTTCAGGCGCAATGCCGTCAGTGCGGTTGCAAGATGTTGGATGAAGGTCATGAATTACCGCCCGTCAATGTGTCGGATAGGACCTTCCCGTCCTTGAAGCGGATCTGGCGGCGTGCGGAGGCAGCGACCTCAGGGTCGTGTGTGACAAGCACGATCGTCAGCCCAGAGCGGTTCAACTCCTCCAGGAGTTTCATGAGCTCTTCAGCAGTCGCACTGTCGAGGGCGCCGGTTGGTTCGTCGGCGAGCAGCAGCGCGGGATCGTTGACAAGTGCGCGCGCAATGGCCACACGCTGCTGTTGACCGCCTGACAGCTGCGAGGAAACATGCTGCATGCGATCGGCGAGACCGACCCTTTCAAGACTGCGGCGCGCGCGATCTTCCGCATCTGCGCGCTGCGGCCGACAATATGACAAAGGTAGCATAACGTTTTGCAGTGCCGACGTCCGTGCCAGCAAATTGAACTGCTGAAAGACAAACCCGATGGTTTCGTTGCGCAGCTGGGCGAGCGCATTGCCGTCCAGTTCGCCCAGATCCTTGCCTGCGACGCGAATGTGTCCGCTGGTAGGTACGTCGAGTGCGCCGATCAAATTCATAAATGTCGACTTGCCGGAGCCGGATGGCCCCATCACCGCAACATACTCGCCGCGCGCGATTGACAGTGTCACGTCACGCGCAGCAGACACCTCCTGATCTCCCATGCGGTAGAGCTTTGACACTCCAGTGCATTCGATAAGATTCGGAGACACACTCATGCCCCTGTTTCGGTATAGCGGGTGATCACAAGGTCACCCTCTTTGATGTCTCCGCTGACAATCTCGGCGAAGCGATCGTCGTTGATGCCCAGCAACACCGAAACACTGACTGGAACGCCTGCTTTCAAAACCCAAATCTGAGCGCGCCGCGTGGCGCTGCGTGACGATTGCCACAGGTCGAGTTTTTTTGTCTGGTCTGGTGTCAGCAGCGGCTTGAGAGCTGCCGTGATCGCAAGCTCAAAGCCGCGACCGCCTTGGCCGCCGGAGCGTGGTGCGCTATCAGACCGCTCACCACCCTCCTGCGGGCGGCGCCATTGGCCATTGCTACTGCCCGGCGTACGTTTGGGAAGTGCTGCGAGCAGTGCACTTTTCTGCGTGCCGGTTAGCGTCAACACTTGCTCGAGTTCGGTAATCATCGCATCTCTGCGGCCAGAGCCTCGCGCCGGAGCAGCCTGAGAGGGCGCCGTCGCCTGCAATGACGCCGGTGGCCGGAAACGCAAAGACTCACTCGGAATGCGAAGCGCTTTCTCACGGCTGCCTGTGAGAATTTTAACGCTTGCCGTCATGCCAGGCAAAAGCATCATGTCCCGGTTGGCTGCCGAAATGATTACGGCGTAAGTGACGACGCTTTGCTCGCTCACCCCACCGACACGCACCTGCGAAACATTTCCACGAAATTCACGCTGCGGGTGACTGGAGACCGAGAAGGTCACGCTTTGGCCTGGCTTGACGGTTCCGATATCGGCCTCGTCAACCTGCGCGTCGATTTGAATTTGCGACAAGTCCTGCGCAATTTTGAACAGGGTTGGCGCTTGCAAACTGGCGGCCACTGTCTGCCCGCGGTCAACATTTCGCTCTATAACTATGCCGTCAATCGGAGACAGAATCTCGGTGCGGGACAGATCAATCTTGGCTTGGGTCAGGGATGCCTCTCTGGCCGCAATGTTGGCCTGCGAGTTCTGCACCTGAGCCTTTGCAACGGATACATCGGCTATGGCCGAAGCAATCGAGGCGGTCTGAGCATCAATTTGGGCCGGAGAGGCAAAGCCCTTTGCCGCCAACGTTTCTAGTCGACCAAGAGCGCGCTGTTCTTTCAGAAGTTGCGCTTGCGCACGGACGACGTTTGCAACTTGCAACGCTTGTTGTGTTCTCGCCGCAGTCACATCACTTTGAGCCTGGATGACGCGCGATTGAACGCTTTGCGGATCGATGAGTGCAAGACGTTGTCCCTTTTTGACTTGTGCATTAAAATCAACGTCAACGATCGCGACCTGTCCTGAAACCTGGGTTCCAACCAGGACTGTCACCACTGGACTGACGGCGCCTGAGGCAGAGACGATGCGTTCGATGGGGCCCTGGTCGACGACTTTTGTTTCATAACCGCCGCCGCTTCCGTTGGTGCTGGCATAGGCATACCAAAGGGCAACCATGGCGGTCAGCACAGCAATCGCAACCAACAGATATTTCAGGGAACGCGTCATCACCACCGCCGCACGCCACAACCGGACGCTTGAATGAGGTTAGTTCAATTGGCGCCCAACCAGAAGCGCGATTTGGAAAAAGATTAACAAGACAAGGTTGGCCCCGCTGAAGTCGCGACGCCAGCCTTGCTTGCCTGAATGGCGTTAGCGGGCAAAAACCTTGACTAACGCTGTCTGTGCAAACCGTCCGCCGAAGCGATGCCCCCCGATCGATTTGTAGTTCAGTGTGATCGAACGGATATCCCGGCGATGGCCTCTAAGGTCCATGGCACGTGTGCATTGACCTTCACCAATGACGTTGCGCACGTTGAGATCCTGGTGACCGCCATTTGAGAAGCGCACATCCACGTCCAACATACGCACCGGCTGGCGATAGACGCAAATCATGATCTGGCGTTGGCGATCATTGCCACGCGCAAAGATCGTGTCGCGGTTTGCCCGGAAGCTGACTTCGCGTGCACCGATAAGTTCCCAGGTAGACTGGCGATGCCCACCATAGGCAATGGGCCGCGGACCAAAGCCGGATGGACCGAAAGATGGAGCGGCGAGCGCGGGCGATACCAGGCAAAGCGAAAGCAGCGCGCCTGCGATTGTGCTCTTGAGTGACATGGGAGTCTCCTTGAGTCGATGCAACCGCCGGGATGGCCTGACTGCGCATTCGATGGGGTGAGATTCGCACACTCAATATGAAGCGGGCTGGAACGCCGCAATCAGATGGCGTTCATCGGCGCGGCCTGTTTGCGGCAGAAATTGGCGCCGCTGGTAGCTGAGGGAAAAAGCAGGTACGACAGCAGCAGTTCTCTTCGAGGTTCTTGCAATGGCGCATGTGAAAGAAATCTGGCGGTATCCGGTCAAGTCGATGGGCGGTGAGCGGTTGAAAGTGACCGAACTCACAAAAGGCGGCATCCCTTATGATCGCGGCTGGGCGCTGCGTGACGAAGCCGAGCAGACTATTCGCGGCGCCAAGCACCTTGCCGGACTGCTGAACTGCTCGGCGCGCTATCTGACTGACACCCCCGCCATGCCAGTCCCGCAAGCCGAGATCACTCTTCCCGATGGACGCCGGATCAATACCGACGATGCGAAAGTGCACTCGGCCCTTTCGGACGTCGCCGGGCGGGCGGTGACATTGTGGCCGCTGCAGCCGCGCGAGAAAGACGCGCACTACCGCGCTAACGCCCCTATCACCGATATCGAAGCCTATCTGCGCAAGATTTTCGCCCTTGAAGCCAACGAACCCCTGCCCGACCTCAGCGCATTCCCGCCCGATGTCCTCCAGGAGATCACTGTTTACGCTTCGCCGCGCGGCACCTATTTCGACGCTTTTCCGGTCAACGTGCTGACTGAGGCGTCGCTGCGCTATATGAAAAACCTGTTACCGGACTCCCTCATCGACGTGCGGCGCTTCCGGCCCAATTTTCTGGTCGCCGACGACAACGCGCCAGCCGCACCCGTCGAATTCGACTGGGTCGGGCGCGAAGTTGGCTTGGGGGACGCCCGCATCGCCGCCATCATGCGCTGCCCGCGCTGCATCATGACCACGCGCGCGCAGGAGGGACATGATGCGTCGCTGCCACGCGACTCGGCCATCATGCGCGCTCTCGTGCGCCAAACCGCGCAGAACCTGTCGA
>VFKO01000419.1 GCA_009885515.1 Rhodobiaceae bacterium
AACGGCCAGGTCATCGGCGTCGTTGCGGAAGCCGGCACCGGCAAAAGCCGTCTCTGCTTCGAATTCCTCGAACGCTGCCGCGCCAAGGGCATGCGCGTGTTCGAGGGCAGGGCAGTGGCCCACGGCCGCAACATCCCGTTCCTGCCGATCCTCGATGTGTTTCGCTCCTACTTCGGAATCACCAGCGAGGACAACGACAAGGCTTCGCGCGTGAAGATTGCGGGCAACATGGTGGAACTCGACCAGAAATTCGCCGACACGATCCCGTTGGTCTACGACTTCCTCGGCGTCGCCGACCCGCAAAACCCGGCACCCAGGCTCGACCCGGAAGCACGCCAGCGCCAGCTGATCGGCGTCATCCGCCAGATTATCCGCTCGGCCAGCGACAAGCAACCGACGGTCACGATGATCGAAGACCTGCACTGGATGGATGCGGCGAGTGCCGAGTTCCTGGAACACATGGTCGATGCCAGGCAAGGTACGCACAGCCTGCTGCTCCTGAACTTCCGGCCGGAGTATCGCGCGGAGTGGATGCAGAAATCCTGGTACCGCCAGATCCCGCTCGCGCCGCTCGACGAGAAAGCGACGGCTGAACTGCTCACGAACCTGCTCGGCAATCATGTAACGATTTCAGCACTCGCAGCCCCAATCCACGCGCGCACTGGCGGCAATCCATTCTTCATCGAAGAGGTCGTGCAGAACCTGATCGAGACAAAACATGTCGAGGGCACGGCCGGAAACTACCGCCTGGTGACCGCCGTCGAGCGGCTGGAAGTTCCTGCGACCGTCAAATCGATCCTGGCCTCGCGCATCGATCGCCTGCCCGAGCGAGAGAAGCGCCTGCTGCAGACGGCCTCGGTCATTGGCAAGGACTTCGCCGAGACGCTGCTCTCGGAAATCGCCGGCCTTTCGACCGATGATCTGAAGTCAGCGATCTCCAATCTCCGCCGCGCCGAGTTCATCTACGACCTCTCGCTTTACCCAAGCGTCGAATATGCCTTCAAGCATCCGTTGACGCAGGAAGTGGCGCTCGGCAGCCTGCTCACCGAGCGCAAACGCAAGATCCACCGCACACTCGCGGAGGCCATCGAGCGCCAGGACCCCGAGCACCTCGACGAACGGGCGCCGCTCCTCGCGCATCATTGGGAAGAAAGCGGCGAAGTGCTGATCGCCGCCCGTTGGCATCGACGTGCAGCCGAGTGGGTAGCAAAAGCGGATCTTGGCGCTGCCAGCCGACATTGGTCGCGCGTGCGAACGTTGCTCCCATCGTTGCCGAATGACACTGAATCAGCTCAGTTTGCAGTATCAGCCTGTCACCAGCTCTTGAGCCTTGGCTGGCGGTTGGGATTGGCTCCAAAGGAAGCCGACGAACTGCTCGAACAGGGGCAGCACTATGCGAAGTTGATCCAGAATTCGGCCGCAAGTCTCGCTTTGACAATGTGCCATGCCCGCTGGCGGATGGGCGCTACCGGCGAGTCCGCAGAGTTTTTGAATGCGGCTACTCGCTGCCATCGTGCCGCTCATGAAGGCGACGATGTGATTGATCAGGCAAACGCATGGCACCAGCTTACAGATGCCTTTAGCTGGGTCGCCCGGTTTCCTGACGCAATCCAATTGGCCGAGCAGGGCTTTCGCCAATACCCGCGAGTGGAAGTTGGTGATTCCTGGTTCGGACTTTCGCCGCAATGCATTGTTTCGATGTGGCACGGCAGCAATCTGACCTGGGCGGGACAGATCACCGCCGGATTCAGTGAGTGGGACCGTACGAGACGTTTGATCATGGAAGATGGAACGTTGGAGGTGGGGGTCTACTTGCGTGTCCTTGCGAACTTTGCGCACCATCTTTCTGGAGATGCCGTAAGCGCCTTGGATTATGCCAAAGAGGCTGAAGTCCTCACGCGAAGCGTTGGTCAGCCTCCCAACCTCGTTGCGTTATCAGATGTTGCCTATTGTTGCGCGACGTCGATAAGCGGGCGACCGAAGGAATCGATTGACCATGCGCGGCGGGCGGTTGAGATATTTCAAAGTTTGGAGAAGCAATTCCTGGGGGTGGCATTGGCCTATCTTTCTGAGGCGCACTTGCTCTCGGGAGAACTGGCCGAAGCGGACGACGTGGCGAAGGAAGCCATCCGGCAATGCCGCCACGACCTGCGCGGCAACTACGAAGTTTTGGCGCACGGCGTTCACGCGCGAGCAATTCTCCGGCGCAATGGAATGAGTGGCGCGGACGCGGCCACCGAAGCGATCGCCAAGGCCGCCGAACTGATCGAGCGCACGGGTGCGCGTTCATGGTCACCCCACCTCCTCGAATGGCGGGCCGAACTCGCGCAGGTCCTCGGTGACGAAACATTGCGCAATTCGCTTATCCTGCAAGCCGCCAAAGAATTCGACGCCATCGGAGCGCCCCTTCAGGCCCAGCGCCTCAGGAAGGAGAAGAAAGCGTGAGTCTCCTTGAAACCATCCGCCAGGTGCGCAGGCACCTCGAAGAAAACGGCCGCGTCTCATTGCGGATGTTGCGGCGAGAGTTTTCGCTGGACGACGACACGCTCGCCGAAGTGATCGAAGAACTGGTCGACGTTCAGCGTGTGGCCCGGCGCGAAGAGAATACGCTCGCATGGGCCGGAACACCCACCGTCGCTCCCACTCCGACGGCGGCCGTCCCACCGCCCCGAGAGACGCCGAAGCACCTCGCCGACAAGATCCGCCAGTCGAGGGCAGCAGTGGAGGGCGAGCGCAAGCAGGTCACGGTCCTTTTCGCCGACGTGAAGGGCTCCATGGAACTCGCCGAGAGCCTCGACCCCGAGGCCTTCTCGAAGATCATGTCCCGCTTCTTCGTCATCCTCACCGAGGGCGTCGAACGTTTCGAAGGTTTCGTCGACAAGTTCACCGGCGACGGCATCATGGCGCTTTTCGGCGCGCCGATCGCGCACGAGGATCATGCGCGACGCGCTTGCTATGCGGCATTGCATCTGCGTGACGAGATCGCGCGCTATGCGACTGAAGTGCGGCGCGAGCATGGGGTAGGATTTTCCACTCGCATGGGTCTCAACTCAGGCGAAGTGGTCGTCGGCATCATTGGCGACGACCTGCGCATGGACTACACGGCGCAGGGCCACACCGTAGGTCTGGCGCAGCGCATGGAAAACATCGCCGAGCCCAACACCTGCTTCCTCAGCGCCGCAACGGCACATCTGGTCGAGGGCTATTTCGCGCTTGATGATCTCGGCGAGTTCCAGATCAAGGGCGCGGCGGTTCCCGTTCGCGTGCATCGGTTGGGCGGCATGGGCGCGTCGGCGACCCGCATCGATGTCAGCCGAGCCCGCGGCTTCTCGCGCTTTGTCGGCCGCGGCGATGAAATGCACGTGTTGGAGTCGGCTCTGGCGCGCGCCCGCCAGGGCAATGCGCAAGTCATCGGCATTGTCGGTGAAGCGGGTCTTGGCAAAAGCCGCCTGAGCTTCGAGTTCCTCGAACGCTGCCGTGCGCAAAACCTGATGACCTACGAGACCACTGGCGTCGCCCACGGCAAGGCAACGCCGCTGGTCCCGGTCCTGAAACTGTTCCGCGCCTTCTTTGGCATCACCGATCAGGACAGCGCCACCACGGCACGTGAGCGCATTGCCGGGCGCTTGCTGCTTCTCGAGGAAAAGCTGCGAGATAGCCTCGCATTGGTGTTCGACTTCCTGGGTTATCCGGATCCCGAGAACCCCGCGCCCAAAGCTGACCCCGAAACGCGCCAGCGCCAGATGTTCGACGTCGTGCGGCGTGTCACCCAGGCGCGCAGCCAGAAAGAAACGCAGGTCATGCTGCTGGAGGACCTTCACTGGTTCGACGGCGCCAGTGTTGCCTTTCTCGAACCCCTGATCGACGCCGCCGTCGGCACGCGCACATTGGTGGTGCTGAACTTCCGACCCGAGTTCCAGGCGCCCTGGATGGGCAAATCTTACTATCTGCAACTGCCGCTCGGCGCGTTAGGCAGCGATGCCATCCGCGAAATGCTCGATGCCTTGCTGGGCAATGACGAAAGCACCAGGGGCCTCGCCGAGGCGATCCACACGCGCACATCAGGCAACCCGTTCTTCACCGAAGAAGTCGTTCAGAACCTCATCGAAACCAGCAAGCTGCAAGGGAGCAAAGGCGCGTACAAACTCGTCGCGTCGACAGCCAGACTGGAAGTGCCAAACTCCGTGCACGCCCTGCTCGCCGCGCGCATAGATCGTCTTGCCGCGCGCGAAAAGGATGTTCTGCAGGCTGCTTCCATCATCGGTCGCTCTTTTGACGAACCTACCCTGGCTGCAATCGTTGCCATGGAACCACCACAACTTCGCGAATCTTTGCAGAAGTTGAAGTCAGCCGAATTCGTGTACGAGCAATCGCTCTACCCCGTCACCGAATACCTGTTCAAGCACGCTTTGACACAGGAAGTGACCCTCTCCTCACAGCTTCAGGAGAAGCGCAAAAAGCTGCACGCCGCCGTCGCACAGGTCATTGAAGCGTCTCATCCGACCGGTCTGGAACAGCAGGCTGCGCTGATCGCGCATCACTGGGAGGGAGCGGGCAATCTCGCACTGGCAGTGGGTTGGCTTCGACGCGCGGCGGAATGGACAAGCTCCCGTGATCCGGTTGAAGGTCTGAAGCATTGGCGTAAGGTACGTGAGATCGGATCCTCGCTCGATGACGCGGACGCTACGGACGCGCGCCTGCGTGCCTGTGTGACCATCCTGTCAAGCGCCTGGCGTGTGCACATGACCGAGAGGGAAATGCTGGGCTGCCTTAACGACGCGCGGTTGCTCGCTCGACAACTGGGAAAGCCTTCTGCCGTCGCAGTTGCGATTGCAAGTTTCGCCACGGTGCCGCTGACAATTGGCGGTCGAATGGGCGAAGCGTTGAAGTACACTGAAGAAGCCCTTGGTCTGCTCAACGATGACACCCCCGACGCAGATCGTATAACCATAGAGGTTCATCATTCTCACACGCTCCGCGCGGCCGGCCGCCATGATCAGGCTCTGAAAAGCTTCGAGCGTGTATTAAGGCTCGCCGGTGGAAATCCGCAGTTTGGCCGTGAACTTATCGGCTTCAGTCCGTTGTGCTGGGCAGAGATATTCAAGTCTGCCGTACTTGCAAGCACGGGCAATTTCGATGAGTGGCGTACCGTGCATGGCAATGCCCTCCACTTGTTGCGGCTGCATAAAGAACGGGAGATGACTTGCCGTGCTCAGATCGAGCAGGTTCTGGGGTCATATCTCGCTCGCATTACCTCTGTTGCTTCCGGTCGGGATCTTCGACCAATAGTACTGGAGGCACTGGATGTCGCCGAAGCGACGAACAATCAACACTTCGTGGTCTTGTCATCGCTGGCTCTCGGAGTTGCCCACTTTCTTATGGGAGAGTTCCACGCATGCGAGGAACAGATTTCTACGTCCCTGCAGGTTGCAAGAACCGAGAAAAATCCGCTGGATCACGAAAGTTTCTATGTTTCGGTTGCCGCAGAGTCGTGCCTTGCACGTGGCGACACACCGGCGGCAATTGACAAGGCGCTCGAAGCAATTGGCATCGCGCACAAGGGTGATGCATGGTTTCAGTCAGCTCTCGCGTATACTGTGCTGGCAGATGCGCTTGCCCAGTCTGGTGCTCCTGAGGCCGAAGTAAGAACTACCATCGCAGAAGCGTACGCATTCGTTCAGATAAGCGGCGGAAACTCCCTTCTTCCGCGCCTGCGCGAAGCCGAAGCACGCCTCGCCGGGCGCACAGACCGTGCCGCAATGAGCGCTGGCCTGCGCGAAGCCGAAGCGATGTGGCGCCAGATGGGTGCGCCTGATCCGGCGGACCGGTTGGCAAAAGAACTTCAATCGGCGAGCAGATAGCTTTGGTTCATAGGTGATATTGGCGAGGCGGAAGTCTCAAGGAGAAGCGAAATGAAGTTAGTGCACGAGTTCACGTTCAGAGCGATTCTTAAGCCACCGCTGCTGATTGGCGCTGGTCCTATCGGCACGAGGATGTACTACGAAGTGAGCGGTGGCGAAGTCGTTGGCGAGCGCCTGCGTGGAACAGTGCGCGGCGGCGGCGAATGGGCGCTGATCGGACCGGACGGTTATCTGCGGGTCGATGTCCGCGCACAGATCGAGACACACGACGGGGCATTTCTGTACGTTCAGTATCTCGGCCTGCTTGAGATGAATGCGGCCGTGCAAAATGCGATTGGCAAAGGGTTGGGGACCGAGTTCACCGATCAGTATTTTCATACCAACCCCAGATTTGAAACGGGAGACGCGCGTTACACTTGGCTCAACACTACCTTTTTCATCGGTGAAGGCCGCGTTTTGCCAGGCAATGCCGTCGAGTACCGCGTCTGGCGACCCTCATAGGGATTTTGAGTTGGGCGAATGCCGCGACCCGGCAATTCGGACGTGAGAGCGCGCGGATATAAGGCCTGCGCCTATTAGTACTGCATTTGTTCTTGACGCGGTGCAAGCATTCGGGCAGAGTGGGGATCCTGATGATTAGCGTGTTCTGGCAGAGTGTTTTGCAGGAGAAAAATCATGCGTCGGGCTGACGCAGTTTTTCATGGGGCGAGTCGATTTTCTGCGACGAGGACGGTTAATTCGGAGGCTTTTTGCAAGATTTGCATGCAAAAAGAGGGGTAGGGTGGGGGGGTACTACCCTCCCCCAATTGGAACGCATTTTACACGTCAATGTCTTTAGCGAACTGGGCGTGCTCCTGGATGTATTGGAAGCGCAGTTCTGGTTTTTTGCCCATCAGGCGTTCGACCAGATCGTCGGTTTCTTCGCGATCGTCGTCGGCGACTATGACTTTGAGGAGGATACGGGAGCCGACTTTCATTGTGGTTTCTTTGAGTTGGGCCGGCATCATTTCGCCCAGGCCCTTGAAGCGGCTGATTTCGATTTTGGCGTTGGCTTTGAATTCGGTTTTGATGATTTGATCTTTGTGGGCGTCGTCTCTGGCGTAGAAAGATTTGGTGCCGTGAGTGAGGCGATAGAGCGGCGGCATGGCGAGGTAAAGGTGTCCCTTGTCGATCATGCCGCGCATTTCGCGATAGAAGAAGGTGACGAGAAGGGAGGCGATGTGAGCGCCGTCAACGTCGGCGTCGGTCATGATGATGACTTTGCCATAGCGCAGGTCTTCGACGCGGAAGCGGTCACCGGTACCGCAGCCCAGGGCCTGGACGAGGTCGGAGAGTTCCTGATTGGCGGCGAGTTTTCCGGCGGCAGCGCTGGCGACGTTGAGTATCTTGCCGCGTAGGGGCAGGATGGCCTGGGTGTTGCGGTCGCGGGCCTGCTTGGCGGAGCCGCCGGCGGAGTCGCCTTCGACGAGGAAGATTTCGGTGTCTTCGGACGAGCCAGAGGAGCAATCGGAGAGCTTGCCCGGCAGGCGCAGTTTGCGGGTGGCGCTTTGGCGGCTGACCTCTTTCTCCTGGCGGCGGCGAATGCGGTCTTCGGCCTGTTCGACGACGAAGGTGAGGAGGCGGGTGGCATCGTTGGGCGAGTCGGCAAGCCAGTGGTCGAAGTGGTCTTTGATGACGCCTTCGACCAGGCGTTGGGCTTCGGGGTTGGAGAGTTTGTCTTTGGTCTGTCCCTGAAATTGCGGGTCACGGATAAAGATCGACAGCATCGCCTGCGCCGAAGCCATGACATCTTCGGCGGTGATCTGGGCGGCCTTGCGGTTGTTGGTGAGTTCGCCGTAGGCGCGCAGGGATCGCGACATGGCCGAGCGCAGGCCGGAATCGTGGGTGCCACCTTGAGGCGTGGGGATGGTGTTGCAATAGGACGACATAAAGGGATCGAGGGCGGGCGACCACGAGATCGCCCATTCGACGATGCCTTTGTTGTCTTTGGACTCGATGCGGTTGGCAAAGGGACGTGGCGTGACGGTGGTGGCTTTGCCGATGGTGCTGGCAAGGTAGTCGCCGAGGCCGCCGGGGAAGTGCAGCGTCTCTTCAGCGGGTGTGGTGTCGGTGCCGTGAATGAGTGCTGGGTCGCACGACCAGCGGATTTCGACGCCACGGAAGAGGTAAGCTTTTGAGCGCGCCATCTTGTAGAGGCGCGTTGGTTTGAAGTGGGCGTCGGGTCCGAAGATTTTGACGTCGGGCTTGAAGCGCACCGTCGTGCCGCGACGATTGTGAATGGGCCCGAGGTCTTTGAGCTTGGTGACGGGGACGCCGCGCTCGTATTTCTGGCTCCACAAATTGCGGTCGCGGGCGACTTCGACTTCAAGCCATTCGGAAAGCGCGTTGACGACAGAGGAGCCGACGCCATGCAAGCCGCCGCTGGTCTCATAAGCGCCGGCGGTGAATTTGCCGCCGGAGTGCAGGGTGGTCATGATGATCTCAAGTGCGGATTTGTTCTTGAACTTGGGATGCGGGTCGATTGGAATGCCGCGGCCGTTGTCGCGCACGGTCATGACGTTGCCTTCGGCGAGCTCGATCTCGATGCGGGTGGCGTGGCCGGCGACGGCTTCGTCCATGGCGTTGTCGATGATCTCGGCGGCGAGGTGATGGAGCGCACGCTCATCCGTGCCACCGATATACATGCCGGGGCGGCGGCGGACGGGCTCAAGACCCTCAAGGACTTCGATGTCCTTGGCGGAGTAGTTTTTGGACGATTTGTCGTCGTCATCCGTGTAGAAAAGATCGGCCCTGCTGGCGGGTTTGGCCATTGTTACGCTCGTGACTGAAGTGTTGAATCGGGAGGGGACTATAGCGATTTGAGGCGCATTCCAACCCGGAGAATTTATGCACAGACGCATGATTTTCTGCCAAAAAGCCAAAGGGGCGTGTTGGACGCCGGCGCGAAATCGAGTGGAGAGTGGAATGACCGGACTGCTGAGTGAGCCGTTGCGTCTGCCCTGTGGACAAGTTCTGTCCAACCGGTTGGCGAAAGCAGCGATGACGGAAGGGCTCGCGGACCCCCACAATGTCGCGACGGACCGGCATGTGCGGCTCTATGAGCGCTGGGCCAAGGGTGGAATGGGACTGCTGTTGACCGGCAATATCCAGATTGACCGTCGGCATCTGGAACGTGCGGGCAATGTGGCGATCGACGGTGCGGTGAGTGGCGCGCAACTCGCCGCTCTCAGGGCATGGACGAAGGCGGCCGGATCGGGTGGCGCACAGGTCTGGGCGCAAATCTCGCATGCAGGGCGCCAGACTCCCAAGGCGATCAACGCCAATCCGCTGGCGCCGTCGAGTGTGAAACTGGGCTTGCCGGGCGGGCAGTTCGGTGAGCCACGGGCAATGAGTGGCGATGAGGTGAAAGACGTCATCAGCCGGTTTGCCCATACCGCATCGGTGTGTCGCGATGCGGGGTTTACCGGGGTGCAGGTGCATGCGGCGCATGGCTATCTGCTGTCGGAGTTTCTGAGCCCGCGGGTTAATCAACGCACGGACGAATGGGGCGGTACACTGGAGAACCGGGCGCGGCTGCTGCTGAACGTGGTCAAAGCGGTTCGCACGAAAGCCGGAGCGGACTTTGCGATTTCGGTGAAGCTCAACTCGGCGGACTTCCAGTCGGGCGGGTTTAGCAATGAAGAATGCCTGAAGGTCGTGGCCTGGCTCAACGAGGCGGGTGTTGATCTGCTGGAAGTATCCGGCGGCACCTATGAGCAGCCGAAGATGGCGGGGCTCAGCGGTATTGAACCGGCAAGTGAGGAAGTGGTCCGGGAGAGTACGCGGTTGCGCGAGGCCTATTTCATCGACTATGCGGCAGCGATTGCAAAAGTCGCGCGCATGCCGCTGATGGTTACTGGCGGGTTTCGTACGCGGGCGGGGATGGAGGACGCGCTGAGGATCGGGGCCTGTCATGTCATCGGAGTCGGGCGCCCGTTGTGTGGTGATCCGCTGTCGGTCAAGAAGTTGCTGAACGAAGAGGCCGAGGTGCTGCCAGCTTATGAAAGGCGCCTGCGTGTTGGACCGGGATGGCTTGGGCCAAACTCGCCGCTGTCAGTAGTGAAGATGCTCAATGGCTGGGGCTCGCAGGGCTGGTACTGCCTGCAGTTGCTACGCATGGGTGACGGCCGGGATCCGGATTTGCGCATGTCGGTGTTGCGCGCCGTGAAGGACTATGCCGGCAACGAGGCAAGAGCGGCGAAACTGCTGGCGCGCGCCGCGTAGATCGGCGGCATGCCACAATTTTATGCCAAAACAGTGGCGGAAAGATAAACGCAGGCTGAACGAGGCGTCGCTTTTAGTTGCTTTGAATGTCATCAATTCAAACCCCACTTTCAGAGGTGCACCGGCGTTCTTGCGTTTTCAGGATGGTGCAAAACATCGGGGCTGTGGTCTTTCCTCAAGGTCCTGCGGTCAGCTTCGGTGGCGGGCTCATCTTTGGTCGGGTGAGCCCGCATTTTTTACACGCGCAAACGGCTTGCGCTGGCGGCGGTGTTCGGGCATTCCCTGTTCCAATGGGGATGAAAATCATTCGAGCGGTATTGTGTCTATGCGCGTTGCTGGTCAGTGGCGCAGCGCGGGCGGACTTGGTCACGCGGCTGCCAACCAATGATAAAGTCGTGGCGCTGACGTTCGATTCCTGCGAGGGGTGGGAGCGGGTTTCCTTTGATCGCCCGCTTCTCGAATTTCTGCTCTTGCGGCAAATCCCGTTCACGCTCTTTGCGACAGGCAAGTTCGTGGAGAGCAACGTCGGCGACATCGCCATGCTTGCGACTTTGGATTTCGTGGAGATTGAAAACCACTCGTGGGATCATCCCAACAGGATGCACCGTTTTGCGCCTCAAGCGGTTGAGCAGCAGGTTGTACGCGCGCAGGAAAGCATCACTCGCGCCACGGGACGTGCGCCACAGTTCTTCCGCTTTCCCGCCGGAAATTTTAATGCGCGTGGACTTAAAGCGGCTGAAGCGCTGGGGCTTCACGTTGTGCACTGGCGCTGGGCAAGTGGCGACCCCAGCGAAAGCGAAACGGCGGACAGGCTGATAGAGCGGGCGATGACGAACGTGGCACCGGGGGATATCCTCATCTTCCACATCAATGGCCGCGGATTTCATACTGCGGAGGCTTTGCCGCAGATCATCGACCGCTTGCAGGCGGATGGTTATAGGTTCGTTCTGGTATCCGACTATGTCGGGCAGCCCCGGCCACGCACGCTTGGCACGAAGGCGCCGGTCATTGCTTGGCGGTCAAGGATCGAGGATTGGTTGAGCCGCATTCCGCTGTTGGCTTTGCACGGCATCATCAAGTAATCCCACGCCTCTTGCGCCGCCGCAGGAGAGCCGCCACATTTGCTGGGCAGAGGTGAGAGCATGACATTGGAACATATCGAGCAGCGGCGCATTGAACGCGTGACCCGCGGGATGCCGACGGAAGATGGCGCGGGTGTGAAACTTACCCGGCTGATTGGTACGCCAGAGATTGGCGACATCGACCCCATATTGATGCTCGACAATTTTGGGTCCGACGATCCCAATGTCTACATCGCCGGTTTTCCTGCGCATCCGCATCGCGGGTTTGAAACCGTGTCCTACATGATTGCTGGTAGTTTGCGGCACAAGGACAACAAGGGTGGTGAGGGCGTCATCACCGATGGCGGCGTGCAATGGATGACAGCCGGGCGCGGGGTGGTGCATTCGGAAATGCCGGCGCAGACCAGCGGGCTGATGTTCGGGTTTCAGCTGTGGCTCAATCTTCCCGCGGCCGAGAAAATGCGCGAGCCGTGGTATCGTGATATTCCGGCGGCACAGATCCCGCAGATTGATCTGGGTGCTGGCGTCACGGCCAAGCTGATTGCCGGCCGGTGGAACGCAACGGTGGGTCCGGGACCCGAGCGGGAAACCGCTCCTTTCATCGCTGATGTTGCTTTGCCGCCCCAAGGCGCTGTTTCCATTCCCGTGCCGGGAGGGCATGCGGGGTTCGCCTATGTCTTTCAGGGGAAGGCGGCGCTTGGCCCAGGCGGTGCCAGGCGCGAACTTGGCAAGGGAGAGTTGGGAGTCTTATCGGCTGAAGGCGGCCTGACTACGGTTGCGGGTTCTGATGGCGCGCGCTTGTTGATTGTTGCGGCAAAACCCTTGCGCGAACCGGTCGCCAAACATGGCCCATTCGTGATGAACACCCAGAGCGAGATCAGGCAGGCTGTCAGTGACTACCAACGGGGGCTGTTTTGAATGACCAGAATTTCCACCAAGGCCGCTTGTTTGCTTTAACAATCGGCATGGACTTGACGAGTTCGGCTTGTTTGGCGCCGAGGGACACGACAAAGGATTCCGGCAGATAGCCAACGACGGCGGCGACGCCCGTCATGTCGGAGAACTCAACCTTTGACAGGTTTTTGCCCATATCGGTGTCGACGTGGGCGAGCATGGCGCGCCATTGTTTGACGTTGTCGCCATCCATTGTGGCAACCAGATCGCGCAGCGTGTTTTCCGATCCCGGCCGTGTGACGAACATGTCGAGGTCGCTAACGACGACTTGGATGTAGGGCATGGTCGAGGCAGCGATTGCGGCTTCCAGACCATGAAGTTGTGGTTCGAGGTGCTTGGGTATGATTTTCGCCAGCTTTTCGCGGCGTTTGCGCAAAACATCCAAGGCGGAGTCGCGCTTGCGGATCAACGTGGGGCAAAGTGTGCGAGCTTCGGGGTCATAGGTCTCAGAGTCGGGGGGCTCCTCCACGAGTTGCACGTCGCGCGGTTCAAACAGGGCCAGCCAGCCAATCGGTATCCAGTCGCATGAATGCGCGATCTCGTTGGCGGTGCTGTTGTGAGAGAAAACCGGCCGCTTGTCCGGACGCCCGATCAGATAGGAGTAGCTTGACATCGCTGTACGCCTCCAACGCGATTCAACACGGATCACATTGCGTCACAGGTTTTGGAATTCCGCAATAAACCCGCTGCGTTCTCTTTAGGCTGCAGCCCAAAGATCCGCACCGCACTGTTTTTGCTTTTTGTGCGGGTTTCAGCCGAAGTTGCTGCTGCCAAATTTGAGACGTGCTAATAAAAAAAGAGCCGGGATTGCTCCCGGCCCTTGGTCAGCATCGAAGAACGGCGATCAGACTGAATAATACATCTGGAACTCGATCGGGTGCGGGGTGTGCTCATAGGCGTGCACTTCCTGCATCTTGAGTTCGATGTAGCTGTCGATGAAATCGTCGCTGAAGACGTTGCCACGCTTGAGAAAGGCGCGATTGCGGTCGAGGTTTTCCAACGACTCACGCAAGCTGCCGCAAACCTGCGGTACGTCCTTCAGTTCTTCCGGAGGCAAAGCGTAAAGGTCTTTGTCCATCGGTTGGCCCGGATGGATCTTGTTCTGGATTCCGTCAAGACCGGCCATTAGCATCGCGGCGTAGGCGAGGTATGGGTTTGCGCCCGGATCAGGGAAGCGGACTTCAATGCGCTTGGCCTTGGGGCCGGCACCGAATGGAATGCGGATCGATGCCGAACGGTTACGTGAAGAATAGGCGAGCAGAACCGGTGCCTCGAAGCCCGGGATCAGGCGCTTGTACGAATTCGTCAGCGGATTGGTCAGGGCGTTGATAGCCTTGGCGTGTTTGATGATGCCCCCGATGTAATAGAGGCACATCTCAGAAAGGTCGGCGTAGCCTGAACCGGCGAAGAGCGGTTGGCCGCCCTTCCAGATCGACTGATGCACGTGCATGCCTGAACCGTTGTCGCCTTTGATGGGCTTGGGCATGAAGGTTGCGGTCTTGCCGTAAGCGGCCGCGACCTGATGCACGACATATTTGTAGATCTGCATGCGGTCGGCGGTTTTGACCAGCGTCGAGTATTTGAACCCAAGCTCGTGCTGCGAAGGGGCGACTTCGTGATGATGCTTCTCAGGCTCGATGCCCATGTCACCCATGATCGACAGCATCTCGGAGCGAATGTCCTGACAGCTGTCGACGGGTGGAACAGGGAAGTATCCACCTTTCACCGGCGGGCGGTGACCAAGATTGCCGTGCTCGTATTCGGTGCCGGTGTTGTATGGGCCTTCGGTGGAGTCGATTTCGACGCTGCACTTGTTCATGCCGACAGCGTAACGGACATCGTCGAAGATGAAGAACTCGGCTTCGGGTCCGAACATTGCCGTATCGCCGACGCCTGCGGACTTCATGTAGGTTTCGGCGGACCTTGCGATAGAGCGAGGGCAGCGGCCATAGGGCTGATGGGTCGTCGGCTCGAGCACGTCGCAGAACAGGATCAGCGTTTTCTGCGCAAAGAACGGATCGATCACCGCCGATGCGGGGTCGGGCAGAAGCGTCATGTCGGACTCGTTGATGGCCTTCCAGCCTGCGATCGACGAGCCGTCAAACATTGTGCCCGTCTCAAACAAGTCTTTGTCGACGAGAGACAGGTCGAAGGTCACGTGTTGCCACTTGCCGCGCGGATCGGTGAAGCGCAGGTCGACGAATTTGACCTCTTCGTCTTTGATTCTCTTGAGGACGGTATCTGCGTTTGCCATGAGAGCTTTTGCCTTTCTAGATTGCTTCGTGCCCGGTCTCACCGGTGCGAATGCGGATGACTTCCTCAACGGAGGAGACGAAAATTTTGCCGTCACCGATGCGCCCGGTGCGGGCAGCGCGCTGGATGGCTTCGACTGCGCGATCGACTTGATCGTCGGGCAACACGACTTCGAGTTTTACCTTGGGCAGGAAATCAACAACATATTCAGCACCTCGATAGAGCTCTGTGTGACCCTTCTGCCGTCCGAAGCCCTTGGCCTCAGTCACGGTAATGCCTTGGACGCCTACTTCCTGGAGGGCTTCTTTGACCTCGTCCAGTTTGAAGGGTTTAATGATTGCTTCGATTTTTTTCATATTCGGCCTGCCAGGTGAATTTCGCGGACCTTAGCTTGCTGAGTCAGACCGGAACAACCGGGAATCTGCCCGCTGGGCAGGCAATTGTGCACAAACTGTGGGCAGTGCGGTCGCTGCTTGCGGTGGGATTGGCGCTTTGCCAAGGTGGCGACTTAGCGAACAGGCGGTTTGCATGAAACCACTCAATCCGAATTTTGCCGACGCGGGCACCACAATTTTTACAGTCATGTCGGCACTTGCGAGCCAGCACAATGCCCTGAATTTGGGACAGGGATTTCCCGATAAGGACGGTCCGCTGGCGCTGCGCGAACGTGCAGCGCAAGCCCTGATCGAGGGGCCCAATCAGTACCCGTCGATGATGGGTGTAGAGGCCTTGCGGCAGTCCCTGGCAGCGCACGCCAAGCGGTTTTACGATCTCAGTTATGACTGGCGTAGCGAGATTGTTGTGACCAGTGGCGGTACCGAGGCGCTGACGGCCTCGATCCTGGGAATTGTTAAACCTGGCGACGAAGTGGTGTTGCTCGAGCCTGCCTATGACTCGTACCGGCCAATGATTGAAGCGGCGGGTGGTGTGGTTCGGCCCA
>VFKO01000591.1 GCA_009885515.1 Rhodobiaceae bacterium
ACAGACAATGAGCGCGAGTTTTTGCGCGTGCCGGGGTTGAAGGTGGAGAATTGGTTGAGTGCGGGTGGTTTGCGAGGCGGTTAAAATTGTACCCGCGCGGCGGGCATGGCGCAGAATGATCGCCAGCCAATCTGCAAAGCGCGCGCCGAGGAATGGCGCGACATTCGTCTAGTTCGTTCGCGGAGCCAAGGTGCGCCCGTCAGCGGCGGCGAACGCGTTGATGAGGGAGTCGGGTTGATCAAATGCGCAATGCGTAGCCCAGCGCCCCGAATAATGTACGCGCGGGGAGCTCTACTGTACGATAATTCCTATAGAAAAAAGCAGGCACAAAATGCTGAGTATGCCCATGGCTGTTATTACGCTGCCGGTGAAAATCATCCATTGAAGGAATTCAATTGGCTTTTCGGATCGACGAACAATTACTCTTCTCTGACTAGTGGGGTATTTGATGTCGATCAAGCCGTTGCGGAGTGCGTTCCACCATTGCTTCGCTAAATATCCGGTCGTTGCTATTCCGAGCAACGTGACTATCCAAAGGCGTTCTGGCGACATGTCGGTAGGACCCAGCGCTTTATCGCCCTAAATATGTATAGCGTGCCCCAGCGCCTTCAGTGCGCTTTCGTGGAAGGCTTCGCTGAGGGTGGGGTGTACGTGGATGGTGCCTGCTATGTCTTCGAGTTGGGCGCCCATTTCCAGGGCGAGGGCGAATTCGGCGCTGAGTTCGCTGGCGTGAGTGCCCACGGCCTGGATGCCGAGGATGCGATGGTCGCTCTTGCGGGCTATGACGCGGACGAAGCCGCCGTTGTCGGCGCCGTCCATCGAGAGGGCGCGGCCTGAGGCTGCGAAGGGGAACTGGCCGATGATGGTTTCGCCTTCGGTTTGCGATGGCAAAAGTCCGGCGCTTACGATTTCGGGTTCGGTGAAGCAGACGGCGGCTATGCTGGCCGGGTTGAAGCGGCGCTTGTGGCCGGCGATGATTTCGGCGACCATTTCGCCTTGCGCGGAGGCCTTGTGGGCCAGCATTGGTTCACCGGTGAGGTCGCCGATGGCCCAGACGTTGTGCATCGAGGTGCGGCACTGGTCGTCGATCTTGACGAAGCGGCCGGCCATGTCGATGGCCATGTTTTCGAGGCCCCAATTTTCGGTGTTGGGTTTGCGGCCGACGGTGACGAGGATTTTGTCGGTGGGAAAGTTCAGCGATTTGCCGTCGGCGGTTTCGATGACAAGTGCTGTTCCGATTTTGCCCGTCTCGACGCTCTTGGCCTTGGCGCCGAGATGCAAGGTCACGCCGTTTTTGTCGAGCCAGCGTTTTACCGGGGCCACGAGATCGGCGTCGTAGAGCGGCAGGATCTGCTTTTCGGCTTCGACGATGGTGACTTTGGAGCCGAGCTTGGCAAAAGCTATTCCCAGTTCGAGTCCGATATAGCCCGCGCCGACTACGGCTAGTCTTTCGGGAAGCGTGTGGAGCGAGAGTGCCTCAGTCGAGGAAATTACGGGGCCACCAAAGGGCAAGAACGGCAGTTCGACGGGGAGTGAGCCGTTGGCGAGGATGACGTGTTCGGCAGTGATGGTAATGTCACCGACGGTGCAGGTCTTGCCGTCGGTGAAGGTGGCCCAGCCTTCAACGACGCGCACTTTGGCGCG
>VFKO01000414.1 GCA_009885515.1 Rhodobiaceae bacterium
GCTGGGTGTCTGCGCGATCGACACGCGCTTTGGCGGCGTGATCGGGCACCGGCTGGATGAGCGTTTTGCTTTGTGCTCGACGTTCAAGCTGCTGCTCGCGGCGGCCGTGTTCGAACGCGCCGATCAGGGCAAGCTGCAGCTCGACAAACTCATCGCCTATGGCAGGGCCGACATCGTGGCGAATTCTCCTGCGACGGCGGCGAACCTGGTGAAGGGCTCGATGACGGTGCTGGCACTTGCCGAGGCGGCACAGAAGCAGAGTGACAATACGGCGGCCAATCTGCTGCTGAAGCAGCTGGGTGGTCCGGCGGGGTTGACGCAGTTTTTCCGCCGTCACGGGGACAGCATCACACGCATCGACCGCTTTGAACCCGAGATGAATGAATTCAGTGCTCGAGATCCGCGCGACACAACCTCGCCCTACGCGATGGCGACGCTGGTTGAAAAGATTTTGACCGGTCCGGTGCTGGTGCCGCCTTCGCGCGCACTACTCATTGAATGGATGATCGCGACGAAGACGGGCGTGAAACGCATTCGTGCGGGCCTGCCGAAAGGTTGGCGCGCGGGCGACAAGACCGGCACCGGCTTACCCGGCAAGTACAACGATGTTGCGATCTGCTGGCCGCCCCGCCAGCCGCCACTGATCATTGCGGTCTATTACGATGCAGGGGCGACAGTCGATGCCATGCGCGACCAAGACCAAAAAGTGATTGCCGACGCCGCGCGCATCGTTGCCGAATGGGTGGGGTGAGGCATGAAGCGCGAGCGGGACGCCGGCGATCCCATGGGCTTTTGTGATCTTCATCGCGAAAGTGCACGCTGCGCCATGCCTATGAAATAGGTTGCCCAAAGGGAAATTCCGACAAACTTTGCGCTGTCTTCCCAAAAGAACTGCCATTGATGGAGTAGTCTCAGAAGCATTTGGTCGAAGAGATCAAATGCCATCGAGATACTCAAAAGGAACAAAGCCGCCGCCAGCAGCCACGGGCGAAACGCGAGGAAGTGGCGCCACCAGCGAAATGTGATCGCCGCAGCGGTTGTCGCGATCAACGCGTAAACAAGCTCTTGCGGGATTCCAAAGTTGCGAGGAAGTAGTCGATCATGAAACTCGTAAAAGTCATCTGCCGCCAGATACAATGAAAACAAACCCACGGCCAAGACATGCCACGGTATTTGCCGCCCGGTCTCGCGCGCGACAGAAAACGCGAATAAACAACACGTTGCTGTCGCACACATGAGAAACGCGCCGAGACTTGATGCGATCGCCACAAACGGATGAAATTTGGCAAGGATCGCCATGTCCCTGGTGAACATATAGACCGGGATGTCGTAGGTGAGGCTTGTCCACGCAATCAGCGACAGCACGGCAATCGCTAATGTTGGCAATATGAATAGGGGCACATGCCGCAGCAGGCTTGCGGCCCCAGAGGTCGCCTTCCAGTAATCGACTGACACCATGGCTCACCTTCACGTTCGATAGAATCACCAGCAGCACGCAATCTATGGTGATTCGCGCCAGGCGAAGGAGCTTACGACGGAGAAAATGGTGGAGGCCAAGCAGCGCTTATGAACAAAACACAAAGCTTCCCAATGGACGGTCTTTGTTAGACCCAAATTACCCCCCTGCGTCCAAATTGGGACTAGTTGTCAGTGGAGATTGCCTTGTCCAGCGTGCAATTCACCGTCGTGACACGTCAGTTGGCGTTGATTGCGAGTATCAGTCTCATCCTGCTTTTGCTGGCCGGAACGGCAGGTGCTGTCCCGAGCTTTGGCATTCAAACAAGCCAACCCTGCTCGGGCTTGTCACATTGGATCATTTGCAAATACGGCGACAGGATATGTTGTGCAGCAAGCGTCCATCGACTCTGAATCTGAGTTGTTTTGATGTGTGGTGCATGTGTATCCTGTCCATGAGCGAGCAATCTGATGAGCTTCCATTCGCAAATCGAGAAGGTCAAACGCCGGCTGAATGACCATGTGTGTGTTCAGGGCGGCATAGGTCAGAACGAGACGATTCTGTACTTTGATGACGCATCCAAATTGGTGGTTGAAAGGGAAATCAAGCCTGAGGTGGGAACGGGTCCCGATGCGATAACGAAAATCGCGCTGTCTCGTTTCACGTTTGCCGCCTGCATTTCGGAATCGATTATCCAACTGGTTTTTAGCAATGGCTGCTTATTGATCCAATTGGAAGATGATGATCATGAGTCTCTGACACTCTTTGACGAACAGATGCGTGTGGTAGTCTGTCTGTAGGACGTGATTCCCGCCCGTGCAACGCTTTGGGGAAAATCTGGGGTGCTTCGCTGGAATGGGCTTGTGTTCACCTTGTTTAGTGCTCAAACGACGCATTCCCCGGGTTATTTTTCCAGTTATGGAGGGATAAGCTTGCCGAAAGCGACAGCGTTGTTGCAAATGGTGATTCTTGGATGACCATTTGGGTTTGTCGCTGGGGTGACCGATGAGTGCGGGTGTATTGCGTATTGAAGGGGTGCTGATTTTTGCGGCGCTCTCGCTTGCTTTGTCTGGAGCAGCACGGGCTGCTGAGACGGTGGGCGCTGCGTCAAGTTTGCGTCCGCAAGCTTCGCAGACTCAACAGAACGCCGCGCGGGCGGACATTTCGCTTAATGCACAAATTTTCCGCAAAGCGGTGCTGACGACAGCGGCCAAGGGTGCGTTGGAAGTGACGTTTCTCGATAAGAGCAAGTTGAGCATGGGGGGCGGCTCGAGCCTGGTTGTGGATGAGTATGTCTATGCGGGACCCGGCAGTCCCGGACGGCAAGCGCTGCGGTATACCAAGGGCGCTTTCCGCTTTATCTCGGGCGGTATTCCCAAGGAGAGTGTTCGCGTCGAAACGCCGACGGTCACCATCGGTATTCGCGGAACGACGCTCCGAACTTTGGTGACGGAGGATGGGACGACTACCGTCGGGCTTGATTCCGGGGACGCCTTCGTGACGTCGAAGCAGACCGGGCAGACGCTCTCGCTGGGGCCGGGCGAAAAAGTGACGATCAAGCCGAATGGTGTCATCGGCGAAGTCGAGTTGGGGAAGGTCGAGGGCTGTGATTAAGA
>VFKO01000338.1 GCA_009885515.1 Rhodobiaceae bacterium
TCACATCGCCTCCGCGCCGCGGCTGATCGCGACCACACCGGTACGCGACACTTCCATCAGCCCAAGCGGCTTCATCAGGTCGACGAAGGCATCGATCTTTTGCGGATTACCCGTCACCTCAAACACAAAGCTCGAATGGGTCGTATCGATCACCCGCGCCCTGAACGCATCCGACAGCCTCAGCGCCTCAACCCGCTTCTCGCCGATACCCGCCACCTTCACCAGCGCCATCTCGCGCTCGATCCCTGGATGCTCGGCCGTCAGATCAAAAACTTTGTGCACCGGCACCAACCGTTCAAGCTGATGGCGGATCTGCTCCAGAACCTCCATCGTCCCCGAAGTCACAATCGTAATCCGCGACGTGTGGTCGAGATGATCGACCTCCGCCACCGTCAAACTTTCGATGTTATAACCACGCCCCGAAAACAGCCCGATCACCCGCGCCAGAACGCCCGCCTCGTTGTCGACCAGCACGCAGAAGGTCGTTCGAATCTCTGTCTTTTTGGAATCATCCAAAAAATAAGCTGAACCAGGTTGCTTGCTCATCAGACCAAAATCTTTCCCGCTTCACTCACCTTCGCCTCACCCGCCGCATCGTTGAGGATCATCTCGTTATGCGCCGCACCCGACGGTATCATGGGGTAGCAGTTCTCGGTCTGATCGACAACGCAATCGAACAGCACCGGCCGGTTGACATTGATCATCTCTTTGATTTTGTCATCCAGCTCGCCGGGCTTCGTCGCCCGTATGCCAACCGCGCCGTAGGCCTCCGCCAACTTCACGAAATCGGGCAGCGCCTCGGAATACGAGTGCGAATAGCGCCCGCCATGCAGCAATTGCTGCCACTGACGCACCATCCCCATATACTTGTTGTTGATGATAAAAATCTTGATCGGCAGATCGAACTGCACCGCCGTCGACAGCTCCTGCATCGTCATCTGCACACTGGCCTCGCCCGCGATGTCGATCACCAGTGCGTCGCGATGCGCCACCTGGATGCCGACAGCGGCCGGCAACCCATAGCCCATCGTTCCAAGCCCGCCCGACGTCATCCAGCGGTTCGGCTCCTCAAACCTGTAATACTGTGCCGCCCACATCTGATGCTGACCAACTTCGGTCGAGATATAGGTGCTGCGCCCCTTCGTCAGTTCATATAGCCGCTCGATCGCATATTGCGGCTTGATCACGTCGCTCGAGGCCTTGTACGCCAGACAATTGCGCGCCCGCCAACCCTCGATCTGCATCTTCCACGCGCTCAGCGCCGCGCCGTCCGGCTTCAACTGCTTGGCCCGCCAAAGCCGGATCATGTCCTCAAGCACATGCGCCGCATCGCCGACAATGCCGACTTCGGCGCGCACAGTCTTGTTGATCGACGACGGATCGATGTCGATATGGATCTTCTTCGAGTTCGGCGAAAACGCATCAAGCCGCCCCGTCACCCGGTCGTCAAAGCGCGAGCCAATCGCGATCATCAAATCGCAATCATGCATGGCAAGATTGGCCTCATAGGTGCCGTGCATCCCCAGCATGCCCAGCCACTGCTTGTCGGAGGCGGGATAGGCCCCAAGCCCCATCAACGTCGAAGTAATCGGATAGCCCGTCAGGCGCACGAACTCGCGCAACAAATGCGACGCCAGCTTCCCCGAATTGATGATGCCGCCGCCCGTGTAAAACACCGGACGCTTCGCCGCAGCGATCATATCCACTGCCTGTTCAATCTTCTTCAGATCGCCCTTGACGCGCGGCTGATAAGTTTTGTGCCGGATATTCGAGGGCCCCACATAAGGTCCACGTTTGAACTGCACGTCCTTCGGGATATCGATCAGCACCGGCCCCGGCCGCCCGGTCGTCGCAATGTAGAACGCCTCATGCATGATCCGCGGCAGATCGCGCACGTCGCGCACCAGCCAATTGTGCTTCGTGCACGGCCGCGTGATGCCAACAGTATCGGCCTCTTGAAAGGCGTCCGTGCCTATCAGATGCGTCGGCACCTGCCCCGTGATGCAGATCAGCGGAATGGAATCCATCAAGGCATCGGTCAACCCGGTGACAGCATTGGTAGCCCCCGGCCCCGACGTCACCAGCAGCACCCCCGGCTTCCCCGTCGAGCGCGCATAGCCTTCCGCCGCGTGCGCCGCACCCTGCTCGTGGCGCACCAGAATGTGCTGAATGCCTTCGTCCTGAAACAGCGCATCATAGATCGGCAAGACCGCCCCACCGGGATAGCCAAA
>VFKO01000387.1 GCA_009885515.1 Rhodobiaceae bacterium
CAGGCGCGCCGGGGTTAAACATCCGACCAGCAACAACGCGAATACCTCGCCGAACCTGAATCGCGTTGGGACCGACACCTCTCAATGGCAAGTTCGCCTTAGTGCCACTTGACTTCTTTATCCCGTCGACGACCGAGTACAACTCTGCCGAGACCAACGGCTTTCCATTCGCACCTTTGGCAATGCCTATAGCCTCTTCAAGAAGAAGCACTTGCTCGCGACTGACGACAGAGTTCAGTTCACCGCCGCCGCCTTTGCGTAGAAAGATCGCCACATCATTGGCGCCAGTTCCTTGAACGGTGGTACGAAAGCCATTCGACATCGCAAGGAACGACAACAGCACACCCGTCACAAGAGCGACGGCAACCACCGTCGACAAAGACGTCCATCGCCGTTCAGGAATAGAGCGCAAATTCATCGACGTCACGACGCCGATCTGCGTCAGTGTATTCGCCATCGACCTACTTCCTTCCCAACGCAGTCACGATATCAAGGCGCATGGCACGCAGCGCTGGCAGAATGCCCGTCAGGAAACCCAGCGACGCCATCAAACCAAGACCGATTAAGGCAGTCCCCGGCGTGAACGACATGACGCCAATCCGTCCCGCAAACACATTTTGCAAGACGACGCTCATCAAGAACGCAGCGACAAGTCCCAAAAGCCCACCGATCATGGCAAGCAGCATCGACTCGCCAAGCACCAACTGAAAAATGCGCCGTGACGTGAAGCCGATCGTCTTCAGCACGGCAATCTCATTCGTCCGTTCGCGCACTGTCAGCATCATCGTATTGCCTACGATCAAAAGGATGGTTGCAAACGCAGCCCCCACGATCGCCGTGATGATGAAGCCAAGATCGCCAAGCTGCTCGGTGAACGCCTTATTGAAAGCCTGCTCGGTTTTGGTCTCGGTCTCGAACGGCGAATTCGCAAACATCGCATCGACCGTGCGCGCAATGCGATCATTGTCTTTGGAGCCTGCCGTCTTAACGATCAGCCAGCCGATGGTGTCGCCGCCAAAGCTCCTGGTTTCAGCAAAATATTTGTAGTGGAAGGCGACAAAGTTGACATCAACTCCCTGCGCCCCCGGCGTCATAATGCCAGCCAGCGTGAAGTCCCAAGTGTCAGACCCGTTCCGTTGACGGAAAATGTTGCTCTTCACCGGGATGCGGTCGCCCACTTTCCATTTATACTGCTTGGCCAGCGCCTCTCCGACGATGATACTGCCACTCTCATTGAGAAATGCTTCTCGCTGGGACTTGGGTAAAACATACTCAGGATAGATATCCAGATAAGTGACAGGGTCGATGGCCAGCGCCACCAGAAAGTTGCGGGGTTCTTGATAATAGCCGCCGAACCAATTCGCATGCGCAACCGTCTTTACACCTTCAACGGCCCCCACGCGCGACACATAGGCAATCGGCATCGGCAGCGTAAAGTTGATCCTGTTCGTCACAATCAAACGATCAGCGCCAGCCGTATCAACCCCCGAGTTCAGCGCATTCTGAAACGTCGCGAGCACGCCAAAAATCGCAAAGGCAATAAAGATCGCAACCGTCGTCAGGATTGTGCGTAGCTTTTTACGAAACAGATTTTTGCGAACCAGTTCCAAAAAGGTCATGCGCTGAGGTCCTTTTCGCTGAACCGCCCTTTGTCGAGGTGCAGCGTTCGTTTGGCAAAACGCGCCGCTTCCGGGTCATGCGTCACCATCACGATCGTCTTACCCAGATCACGGTTCAGCGTCTGCAGCATCGACAAAATCTCTCCCGCCGTTTCGCGGTCAAGATCGCCCGTTGGTTCATCGCACAACAGCAATTTTGGGTCTGATACAATGGCGCGTGCGATTGCAACACGCTGTTGCTGTCCGCCTGAAAGCTCCGACGGCCTGTGCCGCGCCCGATCCGACAGGCTCACGATTTCAAGCGCGGTCTTTACCCGCTCGCGCCGCGCTTTGGGTCCAAGCTTGGTCAGCAGCAACGGCAACTCAACGTTCTGTGCCGCCGTCAGCATCGGCATCAAGTTATAGAATTGGAAAATGAAACCAATACTCCCGGCGCGAAAGGCGGCCAGTCGGCTTTCGCTCAGATCGTCTACCCGCTTGCCATCGAACTGGATCTCTCCGCTGCTCGGGCGATCAATGCCGCCCAGAAGATTTAGCAATGTCGTTTTTCCAGATCCGGACGGCCCCATGATGGCGACAAAATCCTCGCGCGGAACAATCATGTCCAGATGCTCGAATATCCGGATAGTCTGTTTGCTGCGCGTGTAGTGCTTTCCGATGTCCTTGAGAACGATCAGGGCTTCACTCATTTCGTAGATCCCTGCGGAGCCGGGGCTGGAGCAGGAACTGCGGCAGCCTTGGCGTCATCATAGAAAAGAACCTTTGCCGCCATCTCCGGCAGGATGCGTGGATCACGTGTACCCAGTGCGACGCGCACCTTGACGGTGGCCTTATCTCGATTGGCGGTCGGAATAATCGCCACCACCGAAGCTGGTATTTCCCATTCCGGATAAGCATCGAGCGTGGCACTGGCCTTTTGCTCTGGCTTAATCCGGCTGATGAAAGACTCATTCACTTCGACTTCAACCTCAAGCGAGTTCATGTCGACGATGGTACAAATGCCCGTTCGGGTAAAGCCTCCACCGGCCGCAGAAGGCGATACAATCTCACCAGGCTGTGCATCTTTCGTTGTGACCACGCCCGCAAACGGCGCCCGTATTTCATGTTTGTCCAGAATTGTCCGCGCGCGCATCAAGCTTTGCTCGGCCGATGACAAATTGCCCCGCGCCTGAACCAAGCGCGCCGCCGCACCTTTGGCAGCAGCTTCCGTCCGAGTGTTCTCGGCTTTGCTAGCAAAATCGCTATTGATGCCACGGATACGCGCGAGCACACGGTCGGCTTCCGCCACATCATTCTCCGCCGCACTCACCGCCCCGCGCGCTGTCCGCACGCCAGCCACCGCAGAGTCTACATCAATTCTCGCCAGCGACGGATCAAGCCGTGCCAACACCTGGCCGGCCTTGACGGCCATTCCTTCTTCGACAAAGACCTCAAGCACGCGTCCTGTGATTTCTGCTGACACCGTCGCAAGCCGTCGCGCAGTCACATATCCCGACGCCGAAAGCACGCCACCAGAGGCAGCCGATCCCGAAGGTGAAACAGCAGAGAGTGAGGCGTCGCTCGTAGCGGTTGCATCCGGTGCTGCCACTTCAGGCTCCGCTCCCCTGGGCCAGAACACAAATAAAGCGCCTACAGCCAACACAGCACACACCGTCACCAGTGTATAGACTAGCCAGCGCCCGCCATTGTCTTCGTCGTCTTCCTCATCGCGATTGATGCGCAGACGATCGAGCAATTCACGTTGGCCCGGCCCGTTACTTCCAGGTCCTTCAGTCATTACGCCCCCAATTCACAACCAAAAAAGCACTTCCACGACATGGGTACTGCATATGTTCAGGTGCCGGAACTTGCAAAGATAAACGACCGGCGTCGTAAACCAGATCAACCTCACCCCACGATCTCCCTCTAGAATATTAATCTGCGATCACTAGGGGACGAAGCAGAGAACACTTTCGCCCTAAAACTGGCGGAAAACGGTAGGGAGATATCTCTCCATGAAAACCGTGCAAGCTTGCAAGCCTCCCCCTTCTTATCACTGCCAAACTATTGATGCAGTGACACAATTCCATTCGGTCGCAGGGTTGCATGCAAAAATACATTGAAATGCGATCTACAGGCTCCCCCGGGCTCCATCCCTTGTAGCGCCTGCAACGGCGGTGAAAACATACCGCAGACAATTCTCATCGTCGTAGCCGGTCATGTCCCGGCTACCCGGGCAACCGGCGCACAATCACAAATCACGAGTATCGCCACATTGGGTTGCCGGGATACGTCGCGCTTACCGCAGTCTTGATGAAGTTTTGTGGTCGCTGACATCAGCGAACGTTGCCTCAAAAGAACGAGTCACGTCAGCGCCGAATTCACCCCTACGGGGTGTAGTTCACTGCGCACCCAAGTCCATGCAAGGCTGTTGACGCTGCCGCAAACGCGTCTGCGAGCGAACGCTGGTTTCAACGTGTTGCAGACTTCACCCAAAACACAATTTAACTTCTCAGCAGGCGGCGCTTTCAAATTGATCTTCATCGCTACAACTCCCATATACGCTGCTCCCCGTGCGGGGATTGATAGTCTCTGGAGGCCTCATTGCAAAAATTTGTTCCACGTTTCGTGCTCACAGTCCTTTCAGCCTCGGCGATGTTTGCGTCAAACGCATTCGCCGACGGCAAGCCCAACACACCTCCAATCGGCTGGAGCTTTGCGCTCGGCGCCGGCGGCCTTTATGCGCCAGACTACGAAGGCTCAGATGATTACGAAGCGCGAGGGCTACCTTACATCCGCGTTCAGTACGCAGACTGGCTAAGCCTTTCGGTGCCAGAAGGGCTCAAACTGTCCCTCTTGACTGCCGACGGCTTTCGCGCGGGAGTTCTTGCCGGTTACCGATTTGACCGCGATGCAAGTGATAACATTGCGCTCGCCGGCTGGGGCGACATAGACGGCACTGCCGAACTGGGCGCCTTCGCTGAGTACAAGATCGATGCAATTCGATTGGCCGTCGATCTCCGCCAAGGGCTTTCGGACAACACCGGTCTCCAAGCGACAGCTTCGGCTCGCTACGAAACCAGAGTCGCCGGCGCAAGAGTGTCCATCGGCCCTCAGCTGACGTGGGTGGATGACCAGTATAGCCAAACTTATTTTGGCATTACCCCAACACAGGCCGCAGCCTCTACGTTGGGTTATGCCCCCTACGAATCAAATGGCGGTGTGAAATCATTTGGACTTGGAGCATCAGCAATGATTCCGCTCGACAACGAGTGGAGCCTTACCGCGATCGCCAGCGTCAACCAACTCACCGCAGACGCCGCCGACAGCCCGATTGTAGCAGTCCAGGGCTCAGAAACGCAGTTTACGGTAGGCCTATTCGCTGGCTACCGGTTCTAGCCGCACCAATTCTCCGGCTGACTTGCCTCAAGCCAAGCCTCGCGCAACGTCGGTTGATCGCAAGTCTCATGTGCCTATGCGTTGCCCCTGCCATGTCAAAAGAAGACGCCGACTCACTCACCAAGGCTGGCATCGCAGGCACGACATGGGCCATCGATTGCGCCAAGCCACCCAGCAAAAAAACTACTATTTGTTCTATAGCGTTTCTCCGAGCGACATCCCCAATGAAACCCAAAATACAATACCGGAGGCGGAGAAGGTTCGAGAGTTCAAAAACGTCTAAGTCATTTCAGACGAATGGCGGCTCTACACTTTGATTGATACCGATCAAGAACCGGTCAACATCCTTACCAAATACAGCGGTGAGCGACACAAGTCGTGGTGGTCCGAGGGCAAAGAGGGCCGACCCTACATCCGCGACGGCAAGCTCATCGGCGAAGGTGCTCCCCCTTGGTTTGAAAAGTGCAAGTAGTCAGTACAAGCAATAATAATCGGACGAAAATCGAACCAACCCCCCCTCGCTGCGCACGCGGGAAGACCACTATCTCTAGTTTCCTCCCTCGCGATAAGCGGAGGAAGTCGCTGCGCGGCGTCAGTTGCTGCATGGGATGTGGGCGCTCTCAGAGCTACCCCCGACGCTTCTTCCAAATCTCGCCCATCACGCCAAACAGTTCCGCCGCATTTGGTGCTGACGTGTCACCCGCAAACTCGCGATAAAGCGTCGCCACGTTGACGGCAATCCGCTCCGCATCGCCCCAACTGTCGTAGTCCCCCAGCGCAATGTCGTGTGCCGCATCGCGCGCGCTCAAACCCGCGTCAAAGCGTTTGCGCGCCTCATCATGGATGTAGCGCAGATAGTTCTGCACCGCGCGTACGCCGCGTTTATCGGTGACGGGGCCATGACCGGGCACAATGGTCTCGCAGTCGAGCGCCACGATGCGCTCACACGCCTCGATCCAGTTGCCCACCGGCCCCGCCCACATGATCGGTGTGCCTTCGACAAACAATATGTCACCGGTAAAGACGGTCCGGTCCGCGGGCACATGTACCAGCACATCACCACCCGTATGCGCCGGTCCAACCTCGATCAGTTCAACCGCCTTGTTGCCAACCTTGCGTGACAAGTGTCCGCTGAAGGTCGTCGTCGGCAGCATCGGTGTTATGCCGTTGAATTCAAACGCACCGAAGCAATGCTTGAGATATTCACCCGTCAGCCCGAGCCCCGGCGCCGCCTTCATGAAATTCGCCAGCACCGAAGGCTGCTCGTGCTTCATCTCTTCCGCCGCATGCACCGACGCCACGATCTCCGCACCATGCACCAGCTCATTGCCATAACAGTGATCGCCATTGTGATGCGTGTTGACCAGCGTCCCGATCTTCGTCGCCGCAAGCGGCGCCGCATCGCGCATCGCATTCAGCATCTCGCGCGTCAGCTTCAGGTCAAACAAGGTATCGACGAGCAACGACTGATCCCCATCCGTGATCAACCCCGCATTCGACCAGCCCCACGACCCATCCGGCTGAACCCAGGCAAACGACCCGTTCCCCAGATCGGCAAGGCCGCGTCTGTAACCAAAACCAGCTTTGGCAAGTGATGCTGTCATTTCGCGGGCAATCCCTGATCCAGGAACCGCTCCGCCACCGCCGCGTAGAGCGCAATGCCGTTCGCCATTGCTTTCTCGTCCAGCATCATCCGGTTTGAATGACACGGCGCGGCGTGATGATGATCGCAACCCTCAGGCGCCACACCCAGAAACACCATGCAGCCCGGAATGCGCTGGAGCACATAGGACCAGTCTTCCGCCCCCATGACCGGGGCAGGCGAGGGGATATAACCCCGCTCGCCAAACAGCTGCCGGGTCACATCCGCCGCCAGTGACACCATCCGTCCATCATTCACGGTGACAGGATAACCCTCGTCAATATCGACAAAGGCCTTTGCCCCATGCGCCTCGGCAATTTTCTGCGCCACATGGGTCAACCCCTCTTTCGCCATCTTGCGCGACGCCTCCGACACCGAGCGCAGCGTGCCCAGCATCGTCACCTTTTCGGGAATAACATTGTTCGTCGTCCCGCCATCGATCTTGGCGATGGTCAGGATGATCGGATCAAAGGCATTGATCCGCCGCGTCACGTAAGCCTGCAAGGCCATGACGATCTCGCAGGCGATCGGCATCGGATCGACGGCCATATGCGGCATCGATGCGTGCCCGCCTTTGCCCATCACCTTGATCGAAATCACATCGGCCGAGGCCATGAACGCACCTTCGCGGCAGGTGAACATGCCGCTCGGCACGTTGGGCGTGATGTGCATGGCAAACGCCCCATCGGGTTTCGGATGCCGGTCGATCAGACCATCCTCGATCATCCGCAGCGCGCCGAAGTGGCCTTCTTCCCCTGTCTGGAACATGAACTTCACAGTGCCCGAAAGCTTGGCCCGGTTCTGGTGCAGCAGCTTCACCGCACCCGTCAGCATCGCCGTATGCGCGTCGTGCCCACAGGCGTGCATGCGCCCGGGTTCTTTGGACTTGAACGGCACGTCGGTATCTTCCGGCATCGGCAGCGCATCCATGTCGCCGCGCAGCAAAACCGTGCGCCCCTGCGTCGGCCCGGCCAGCGTCACAATCATGCCCGACGTCGACGGCCCCTGTTCGATTTTGACGTCCAGTCCGGAAAGCGCCTCGCACACCGCAGCCGTCGTCTTGGGCAGATGTAGCCCCAGCTCAGGAAATTCATGAATTTTCCGCCGCAAAATAACTGCATCCGGCAATTGCGCCTTCGAACCGGCTACCCAAGTCTCTCTGTTGTCCACGTCATGCATCCTTATCTAAGTGCCGTCATGCCGCCATCGACGGCGAGTATCTGCCCGGTAATGTAGGCCGCTTCATCGCTCAGAAGAAAGAGCGTTGCATAGGCCGTCTCCCAACCCGTCCCCTGCCGCCCCAGAGGCACAGCGGTCTTCGCCCGCCCCGGCCGGCCTTGCGTTGCCGCGCGCCCAATCGAGGTATCCATCAGTCCCGGCGCCACAATATTCACGCGAATCCCGCGCCGCTCGCCTTCGATCCCCGCATGGCGCATCAATCCGCCAAGAGCAGCCTTCGACGCATCATAAGCGGGCAGGCGGCTCCCCGGCTTCATCGAAGCAATCGACGAAATCAGCACAATCGAGGATCCTTCCTCCATCACCGGCAACGCTGCCTTCAGCGTCAGCATCGCACCGCGCAGGTTGACGGCGAACACTTTGTCCCACGAATCTGCGGTCGCACCGGCAAGCCACGGATCACCAACACCAATGCCGACATTGTAGACAAGCCCGTCGATGCCCAGCAGGCGCTCGTGCGCAGACGACACCATCGTCAAAACTTCGTCTGGATTGGCGACATTCGCAGTCATCGCAAACACACCGTCACGCGCCGCAGCCCTGACGGTGGCCTCGGCACTTTCCCTGATCCTGTCAGCAACAGCAACCATTGCCCCTTCGCGCGAAAACAAAATCGACATCGCCCGCCCATTGCCGATCGGCGGATCGTCGAGCCCGCGCGTATCCTGCCCACCGCCCACCACCAAAATGCGCCGCCCCTTCAGCCGCCCACGCCCCGGCGCTTCACCGCACGACTCTGGCGCCAGTTTCAAGACCTCACCTTCTGCGGGTCCGGAAACGTCACGCCCTTGCCACCGGGCATCTCAATTTCGACGTCGAACGTCTCAAGGAACCGGCTCACCATCATGTAGTAACCGATGGTGACGGTGACCTCCTGCATCTCCTGCAACGAAAGCCTGTCCGCAAGCGGTTTGAACGTGGCATCGCTTGCCCGTACGTTCTTCACGACGTCGTCGGTATAGCGCATCACCAGCCGCTGCAGCTCGTCAAATACAGCCGCATCCGGACCCGCATGGATCGCCGCAATCAACGCCTCGCTCATCCCCAGATCGCGCCCGATTCGCTCATGCTGATGAACTTCGTACTTCGCCTTCGACAAGACGCCGGCGCGGATAATCGTGATCTCGCGCAGTACAGGATTGAGCTTCGACCTCATCAAAAGGTAATTCCCCATGCGCACAAAAGCCCGAAGCAGTCCCTCTCCACCCGCCATCATCCGGAAAATGTTGAGCGGCGGCATCTTACTCAAAATCTCCTGCGTTTCAGGTAGCAACGCTTTGGGATCGGGGTAGGGGACACGGGCCATGCGGGAAAACTCCGGTTGCATCTTCCGCCACCTTACCCAACCCCGCGCATCTGGGAAGGGATTTGATCAA
>VFKO01000432.1 GCA_009885515.1 Rhodobiaceae bacterium
CCGCGCGGCACGATATTTTTTCATTAGGGGTTTCATCAATGAACATTCGCTTGAGCAGGCGTGGCGTTGCCGGCGGATTGGCCGCGGCGATTTCAATGAAGCTGACCGGCGCTCGAGCAACAAACATGCCGTCGACGTCGCGGCTGATCCTGCTTGGCACTGGCGGCGGGCCAACGCCAAAGCCCAACCGCTCGGCGCCTTCGCAAGCGATCGTGGTGAACGGTGCGACCTACATTGTCGATTGCGGGGACGGCGTGGCGCGGCAGATGGCGCTGGCCAGGCTCAAGTTCTCGTCGTTGCGCAGTGTGTTACTGACGCATCAGCATTCTGATCATAATGCGGATTACGGCAATTTGCTGTTGCTGGGCTGGGCGGCTGATTTGGCCAAGCGGGTGGACACTTATGGTCCGCCGCCGCTGATTGAAATGACGCGTCAGTTTCTGGCGCTGAATGAGTATGACATTCAAACGCGCATTGCCGACGAAGGACGTCCGCCGCTCAAGGATTTGATCGCGGCGCACGAGTTGACGTCGGATGGCCTGGTCTTTCAGGACGAGAATGTCAAAGTGACGGCGGCGTTGGTGGATCACCCGCCGGTGAACCCTGCCTTCGCCTATCGCTTTGAGTGTCCGGACCGGTCGATTGTGATTTCCGGTGACACACGTCCGTCGCAAAAGCTGGTCAAGCTGGCGCGCGGTGCGGATGTGCTGGTGCATGAGGTGATGCACCTGCAGTCGCTGGACAAGTTGATCGCCACCGAGAGCAACGCCACAACCCTGCGCGAACATATTCTGGCCAGCCACACCACCACCGAACAGGTCGGGCGTCTGGCGACGGAGGCAGGCGTGAAGACGCTGGTGCTGTCGCATTTCGTGCCTGGTGGCTTTCCATTTATCAAGGACCAGGTGTGGCATGATGCAGTGCGGCCCTACTTCAAGGGGCAATTGATTGTCGGCCGCGATCTGCTTGAGATATAGGTACTGGATCAAGGGAGTTGGCACGCATGAAACGCATTCTGTTGGGCGCTGGGCTGGTTGTGGCGTTGCTTGTGGCCGTGGTTCTGGGGCGCGCGCTGATGGTGCCATCATTTGAGCCGGTGGCCGTGGGCGCGCAACCGAAGTCGAAGTTTGATGCCGAGGCGATTGCGAAGCATTTGGCCGAGGCGGTGAGGTTTCGTACTATTTCCTGGCAGCCCGGCGCCGATGCCGTCAGTGTTGCGGCGTCACAAGAGGCGTTCGTCGCGTTTCGCGACTGGATCGGGGCCACCTATCCGAAGTTTTCGGTGACGGCCAAGCGTGAAATCGTTGGCGATTACAGTTTGCTGTTCACGTGGGCGGGCGCCGACGCTTCACTGAAGCCGATCCTGCTGATGTCGCATATGGATGTGGTGCCGATTGCGCCCGGCAGCGAGAAAGGCTGGACGCATGAGCCGTTTGCGGGCGTTGTGGCCGACGGCTTTGTCTGGGGCCGCGGCACGATGGATACGAAGGAAGGCATTGTCGGCATGCTCGAAGCGGCCGAGGCGCTGGCTGCGGCCGGGTTCAAGCCCAAGCGCACCATTCTGTTCGCTTTTGGTTACGACGAAGAGATTGGGGGACTGAATGGGAACAAGAAGATTGCAGAGCTCCTGACGGCGCGCGGGGTCAAGCTTGAGTTTGTCAATGACGAAGGCGGTTTGATCGGGCAGGGGCTTATTGCAGGCATAGAAGCACCGGTTGCGTTGCTGGGCGTGGCCGAGAAGGGGTCGGTGACGCTTGAGTTGACGGCGCACAGTGCCGGTGGGCACTCATCGGTGCCGGGTCCGGTGCCGGAGACGGCGATCGGCCG
>VFKO01000245.1 GCA_009885515.1 Rhodobiaceae bacterium
CGCTCACCGATAAGCGCTCCCCGATCAAGAGCGCGTTGCTGGATCAGCGGGTGGTCGCGGGTTTGGGTAATATCTACGTGTGTGAAGTGCTGTTTCGGGCCGGGGTCTCTCCGCGACGGCTATCCAGTTTGATCAAGAGCCACGAGGCGGCGAAAATCGTCAAGCAGGTGAAACTGGTGTTGCGTTCGGCCATCAAGTCTGGCGGTTCGACTTTGCGCGACTACAAAACAACCAGCGGAGAGCTTGGCTATTTTCAGCACAGGTTTCGCGTGTATGACCGCGCAGACGAGAATTGCGTTAATCCTGGATGTCACGGGGTCGTGCAACGCATCATGCAGGCGGGACGATCAACGTATTATTGCGCGCATTGTCAGCGCTAGCGGCGGCATCCGGCTTGCGCTAAACCTCGGCGCAAGATTTGACCAGGAAAGCGAGCGACATGTCATTTGAAACGATTAAGACGGAAACGCGTGGCGCTGTGTGTTTGATCACACTCAACCGGCCGCAGGCGCTGAATGCGCTCAATAATCAACTGATGAGCGAATTGAGCGAGGCGCTTGATGTCGCAGAAGGCGACCGGGCCATTCGATGCATCGTCATTACGGGTTCGGAAAAAGCTTTTGCGGCCGGTGCTGACATCAAAGAAATGCAGCCGAAATCCTTTATGGACGCTTTTGGCGAGGATTTCATCACAACCCATCACGAACGCGTGGCGCGTTGCCGCAAGCCGGTCATTGCGGCGGTTGCCGGTTTTGCGTTGGGGGGCGGCTGCGAGCTTGCAATGATGTGTGACTTCATTATCGCGGGCGACAATGCCAAGTTTGGTCAGCCCGAGATCAAGCTTGGCGTGATGCCGGGGATCGGCGGAACCCAGCGTTTGACGCGATTTGTTGGTAAGTCAAAGGCGATGGAGATGTGCCTTACTGGCCGGATGATTGATGCGGCCGAAGCTGAGCGTTCCGGCCTTGTCAGCCGCGTTGTTCCTGTGGCGGAACTCCTGGGCGAAGCGCTGAAAGCCGCCGATACGATTGCGGAAATGTCGTTGCCGATTTCCATGATGACAAAAGAGTCCATTAACCGTGCCTATGAAACGACCCTCGCTGAGGGTGTCAGGTTTGAAAGACGGCTTTTTCACTCCATGTTTGCGACGGCGGATCAGAAGGAAGGAATGGCTGCTTTCGTTGAAAAACGAAGGGCAAAGTTCGAGCACCGGTGAGGGTTGCGTCAACAATTCACGGTTGACGCGTTTGATCTGCGCTGCGTATAACCCGCGGCCTCTGGGCAACAGGGCAAGACATTCCAAGGAACAATCCACATGGCGAATATCCGGTCGGCAGCAAAAGCAGCGCGCAAAGGTAAAAGGCGCGAGGCCGTCAATGTTGCGCGGAAAAGCCGGGTTCGCACGTTTGTCCGGAGCGTCGAAGAGGCAATTGCCAGTGGCGACAGCAAGGCTGCGGTTGAGGCTTTGCGTGCTGCACAGCCGGAAATCATTCGTGGCGCCAACAAGCGCATCCTGCACAAGCGCGCGGCGGCCCGCAAAGTTTCGCGCTTAACCCGGCGTGTAAAGGCGTTGTCGAAATAATTTTTTGGCTCCTGCCGTCCGAGCGTTTCAAGCTCTCTTCTCGAAAACTATTTTTTCCAAATTGCGTGATGCATCGTGCGGGTTGCGCGAGATGGATATTTTTTTTGGCGGAAAGTCGATTGCGCACCGCGAAACTTCAATGCCACGTCAAGTCATTTAGTTCGTATACGGAGTAATGATGAAACTGCCACATTAACGAGCGGGAATTGCGCAAGTATTTTTCATCTGGCGGTAGAAGAGCCTTATTATTTCTTGGTTTTCTGAGCACTTTGTACTCCGTCAGGTTTCTACTTCATCGTCACTTAGTGACGCGATTTTAATGCGCACTTAGTGCATTTTCTCGAATGTTCTCACTAAGTTGCTCTTGAAAAAAAACAGTTGTTGGCTATAGTTAACTCAGCGCTGAGCTATGGGAAATGGAAATGAAAAAAAGAACAAGTCCATCTCATTTTGTTGCGGTTCAAGGGGTTCAGGTTTCGGCCGCTAGGGTTTCGTAAATCGGCTGGCCATTTCTCAGGCCGATCAATTTTAGTAACGAGTTGGGCGAGTGATGCACGGTGATTTCCCGTGATCAGCGAAGCTTTGTCTGTCATTGGCGTTTTGGGGTTGGATTTTGAAGGCGTCAGGGAGTGGCGCGATTGATCGGATGGCTATCCGCGGATGCATTGGCTTTGACTTCTGAGGGGGCGTCGAAGGTGGTGAAGGTGAGTAAATGGTGTTGGGGCGTTGGTGTTGATGTGCCAGGTGGGCGCTGTCAGCACTTTTCCAGAAATTGAAATGGTCGGGTTGCGATTCGGGCGCAGTGCACTCTGTTGGAGAGTGAGCTTTTCTCAATTGACGACGACTGAGAGTTGGGCCGTTTCCCAAGAGCCGCGATGTGAATCGCATATTTTGGAACGGTTCACTGGGCAAGTTAAAACAAGGGAAACAGAACGTGGCCTCTCCAGAATCCAAGAACACGAGCAATGATAAATTTGATCCCATTTGGCAGCGCGTACGTGAGCGCTTGAAGATCGAGTTAGGTGCGCAGCGGTTCCAGTATTGGATAGATCCGTTGCGGCCGGCTTCGGCGGAAAACGGACGTGTCGTCATTGCCTGCACCAGCCGGTTTGAGCGTGACAAAGTGGTTGAAAGCCACGGTGAGCGTATCGCCAACATGATTGCAGAGATCGCGCCGGAATTTGGTGAGGTTGATTTCGTTGTTGACTTGAAACCGCGTGCGGTCCCCACCGCCGTTGTCAGTTCGCGAACGATGACATTGGAGAGTCTTGGTGCGCCGGTGATCGAGCCTGTGCTCGTGCAAGGATCGACGCCGCTTAATCCAGCCTATACTTTTGAAAACTTCGTCACAGGCCGCTCAAACCAAATCGCCTATCAAGAAGCAAAACGCGTGGCCGAAAGCGATCTGCCGGTGGCCAACCCGGTGTTCTTCTTTGGGCCCACCGGATTGGGTAAGAGCCATTTGATGCACGCCATTGCGCGGCAGAAGCTGCAGCGCAATCCAAATCTGCGGGTGTTGTTGATTCCTGCCGAGACTTTCATGCGGTTATTCCTTACGGCGCTGCGGGCCCAAGACATGCTGGCGTTCAAGAGCCAGGTGCGCAACGTTGATGTTTTGCTCGTCGATGATTTGCATTTCATCCTGGGCAAGGAAGCAACGCAGGAAGAGCTGTTCGCGGCGCTGGACTGGTTGAGCGACAATCAAAAGCAGATTATTGTGTCTGCTGATCGTTCACCGTCACTGTTTGAAAGCGTGTCGGATCGTGCGCGCTCACGCCTGATGAAGGGTGCTTCGATCGAGATTTTGCCAACTGATTTCGAGCTGCGGCTTGCGATTCTGGAGGCGAAGGCCCGCGCGGTGTCGCGTGAGCGGCCCGGGTTCTTGCTGAATACAGAAGCGGCGCATTTCATGGCGCAACGGATCAACACCAACACCCGCGAGCTCGAAGGTGCGCTCACGCGCGTGGTCACGCAAAGCGGAGACGGTGTCAGGCCGATTACTATTGAAAACCTGAACGTGTGGCTGGCAGATTTCTTGCGCGCCTATGACCGGCGGGTGACGATCGAAGAGATTAAAAAGAAGGTCGCCGAGCACTTCAATCTGAAGGTGGCGGATCTGGAGTCCCCCAATCGTATGCGCTCGATTGTAAGGCCTCGCCAGATTGCCATGTATCTGGCGCGGCTTCTGACGCCTCGTTCGTACCCGGAAATTGGACGCCGCTTCGGCAATAGGGACCATACGACTGTTATGCATGCAGTTGAGACCATTCAGCGCCTGACGGGCTTGGATCCGGCCTTTCGCGAAGAGGTCGAGCAGTTGAGGCTTTCCATCCGGAATTGGCCGATAGAAGGGCTTTCGGCAGGCTTGCGGCCGATGCCCGCGCCGGAGTCAAGTCCACCTGCGTCCTAGGCTAGCTTTCTCTTTTAGAATCAATATATTATAGAGTGAATACAGGCGGTGCCCGGTGAGGATTTTTGTTCCTTGGGGCGCCGCTTGGCGCTATATTAAGCCTTCGCTTTGCCGCGCGAAGCGACGCCTACGCATTGATGCGATGGGGCGCCTGCTTGTTTTGCGGCATTTTTTGTCTCCATTTCACGCACTCCCGGACCACGTAATGCGGATCACAATCGAACGAGCGAGCTTTCTCAAATCGTTGAATCATGTGCAAAGCGTGGTTGAGCGGCGGAACACAATTCCGATTTTGTCGAACGTGCTGCTCCAGGCGGATAAAGGAACACTTTCGCTGACTGCAACCGATCTCGACATTGAAGTTGTTGAAACGGTGGTTGCGGATGTGGTTCGGGCGGGCGCCACAACGGCATCGGCGCATACGCTTTACGATATTGTTCGAAAGCTCCCGGATGGATCGCAGGTGCAACTTGAGTTTGGCGAGGCTGATGGACGATTGACGTTGTCCGCCGGCCGTTCAAAATTTCAACTGCAAGCCCTGCCGCGGGAAGATTTTCCAGCGATGGCGGCTGGCGAGTTGCCGCACAAGTTTTTGCTAACAACACCCGAGCTTATTGCCCTCATCGACAAGACGCGCTTTGCGGTGTCGACCGAGGAGACGCGTTATTATCTCAATGGTATTTATCTGCACGTTCAGCTCGAGAAAGGAAAAGCTGTTCTGAAGGCGGTCGCGACCGATGGGCATCGCTTGGCCCGGTATGAGCTTCCTGCGCCGAAGGGAGCTTCGGAAATTCCAGGGATTATTGTGCCGCGCAAGACGGTCAATGAACTGCGGAAATTGCTCGACGATTCCGAGGGAGAGGTTTCCATTTCCGTTTCAGATACCAAAATCAAGTTCGGGATCGGGTCGCTGACGCTGACGTCGAAATTGATCGATGGGACATTTCCCGAGTACCAGCGCGTCATTCCAACCGGAAACGACAAAGCCCTGGAAGTCGTGCGTGATGAATTGAAAGATGCGGTGGATCGGGTCTCGACGGTGTCGAGCGAGAAGTCCCGGGCGGTGCGGCTCAATCTGGAGAAGGGCCGCTTGACGTTGAGCGTTGTCAGCCCGGAAGCCGGGACTGCGACTGAAGAGTTGATGATCGACTATAAGCACTCACCTATCGAGATTGGTTTCAATGCTCGATACATCATGGATATTCTGGAACGCATTGACGGCAGTAAGGCGGTATTTCTTTTCTCGGATGCCGGGTCACCGACTTTGGTCCGAGAAAGTGACAGTGACGCGGCGCTCTACGTGCTGATGCCGATGCGCGTGTGAGCATCGAAGGACTCAAGCTGCGATGAAATTGGGGGGGCACATGGCGGAATTGCCGGCTCGCGCTGTGGCGCGCGTGGCGATCACCCGTCTGATGCTGACAAATTTTCGCTCGTATGGGATGCTGGATTTGCGTGCGGATGCTCACCACGTCGTTTTGATCGGGCCGAATGGCGCGGGCAAGACAAATATTCTGGAAGCGCTGTCGATGTTTGCGCCAGGCCGCGGGTTGCGTGGCGCACGGCTGAGCGATTTGTCGCGGACGGTGCTTGGGGGGGCAACTCATCGGCCCTGGGCCGTGTCGGCGGCCCTGAGTGTTGGTGGTGACGACACGCAAATTGGCGTCGGATACATGCCGGGCACCGATGAGAGCGGGTTGACCAAACGATCAGTGCGGATTGACGGCGTCCCTGTGGCAAGTCCAGCCCACCTTGCCGAGCGCATTCGCTTGATTTGGCTGACGCCCGCGATGGACCGTTTGTTTGTCGAGGGTGCATCGGAACGGCGGCGGTTTCTGGACCGGTTGATTGCCAGTTTTGACCCTCTGCATGCGCGCCGGTGGTCTTCTTTTGAAACTGCCATGCGCGAGAGGCAGGGTGCATTGCGGGCGGGCGGCGACGCGCAATGGCTGTCCGCGCTTGAGAGAACGATGGCGGAAACGGGGATTGCCGTTGCAGCATCGCGGATGTCGGGCGTTGCCACGCTATCGCGGGCGATGGATGAACAGCATGTCTCTGTCTTTCCGCGTGCCGACATTTCGTTAACCGGTACGATTGAGGCGGCGCTTGAAATCAAAGCTGCGGTTGACGTTGAAGATGAGTATGCGGCGGCTTTGAGGCTGGCTCGACGCAGCGATCTTGATGCTTCGCGCACGAGTGCGGGGCCGCATTTGACCGACTTCGTCGTGCGTCACCGGGAAAAGGGACGAGATGCGCAGTCGTGTTCGACGGGCGAGCAAAAGGCGCTACTTATTCGTTTAACACTTGGCTGTGCAGCGTTGCCTGCGCCTGGAGCGCCCGACGCGCCTATTCTTTTGCTCGATGAAGTTGCCGCGCATCTGGACGATGTGAGGCGGCGAGCCCTTTTTGTTGAAATAGATGCATTAAATGTTCAGGCATGGATGACTGGTACCGATGTTGCTGCGTTTGTGGCGCTTGAAGGCCGCGCACAGTTCAAGCGCGTTGCCGACGGTCAGATCCGGCCTTGTTAAAGAACCAGGAATCCGGACAGACCAATGACTGATGAAAAAGAGAAGAGTGGCGACGATTATGGCGCGGACAGCATCAAGGTGCTCAAAGGCCTGGATGCGGTGCGCAAGCGCCCGGGTATGTATATCGGCGACACCGATGACGGCTCGGGCTTGCATCATATGGTCTATGAAGTTGTCGACAATGCCATTGACGAAACGCTGGCCGGGCACGCCACAGAAATTCTGGTCAGCCTTAACGCCGACGGGTCGTGCACGGTCTATGACAATGGGCGCGGAATTCCCACGGATATTCACTCAGAGGAAGGCGTGTCGGCTGCTGAAGTGATCATGACCCAGCTGCATGCTGGCGGCAAATTCGATCAGAATTCATATAAGGTATCGGGTGGATTGCATGGCGTGGGCGTGTCGGTAGTCAACGCGCTGTCTGAGTGGTTGGACCTTCGCATTTGGCGCGATGGCAAAGAGCATTTCGTTCGGTTTCGGCATGGCGATCCCGAAGCACCGCTCAAGGTGGTTGGTGCCGCGGAAAAGGGCAAGCGCGGAACGGAAGTGACGTTTTTGCCATCGACAGGCACATTCACGAAAACCGAATTCGACTTTGCGACACTTGAACACCGGTTGCGAGAGCTGGCGTTTTTGAACTCGGGCGTAACGATTAAATTTTCCGACACGCGGGGGGTCGAGCGCAAGGACGTCACGCTTCACTACGACGGCGGTATCGAAGCATTCGTGCGCTATCTTGATCGCACCAAGACGGCGTCGATTGTCAAACCGATTATCATCAAGACGGAACGCGACGGGATTACCGTTGAAGCGGCGTTGTGGTGGAACGACAGTTATCATGAGAATATGCTGTGCTTCACCAACAACATTCCGCAACGCGATGGCGGTACCCACCTGGCGGGTTTCCGGGGCGCGTTGACGCGTGTGATCAATGGCTACGCCAATGAAAGTGGCTCGTCGAAGAAAGAAAAGGCAACGCTGATCGGTGAGGACTGCCGCGAAGGTCTGACTTGCGTGTTGTCGGTCAAGGTTCCCGATCCGAAGTTTTCATCACAAACCAAAGACAAGCTGGTTTCGTCAGAGGTGCGGCCGGTTGTTGAAGGCGTTGTCCTGGAACAGCTTTCGATCTGGTTTGAAGAACATCCGGCTGACGCCAAAATCATCATTGCCAAGGTTTTTGAGGCCGCCGCCGCCCGCGAAGCGGCGCGCAAGGCTCGTGACAGCACGCGCAAGAAGAATGAATTTTCTTCCTTGCCCGGAAAACTTGCCGATTGCCAGGAACGAGATCCCAGCAAAGCGGAAATTTTCATTGTTGAGGGCGACTCAGCCGGCGGCTCTGCGAAACAAGGGCGCAACCGCCTCAATCAAGCGGTCTTGCCATTGCGCGGCAAAATCTTGAACGTCGAGCGTGCGCAACGGGAGAAAATGGTGTCGTCCGGTGAAATCGTCACACTGATCACCGCTCTTGGAACCGGGATCGGACGGGAGGAATTTGCACTCGATAAATTGCGTTACCACAAGATCATTATCATGACCGATGCCGACGTCGATGGCGCACATATCCGAACTTTGCTTCTGACGTTTTTCTACCGGCAGATGCCGGAACTGATTGAGCGCGGTCATATCTATATCGCACAACCTCCCCTTTACAAGGTGACGCGCGGCAAGTCCGAGCGCTATCTTAAAGATCAACGCGAGTTTGAGATATTTGTGATGGCCGAAGGTATCCGCGACTCGGTGTTGAAACTTTCGCAAGGAGAGCAGATTGCGGGGCCGGATTTGGGCGTGATGGCCGAGTTTGCGCGCACGGCGAAGGCTTCGGTGATGAATCTGGTGGCCAAGTATCCGGCCTTTGCCGTTGAGCAAGCCGCGATCATGGGTGTTCTCAATGCTGATACACTTTCCGATCCCGACAAAGCGGCGGCAGCGGCACGCGCCGTGGCGGAGCGTCTGGATCTGGTGTCTGATGAGCTTGAACGCGGTTGGGTCGGTGAGGCGACCTCGCGTGGCCTGGTGTTTAACCGCAGTGTCCGCGGAGTTGCGGAAGAAGTCGTTCTGGATTCCGGTCTCGTGGCATCGGCAGAAGCGCGCCGTCTCGACAAGTGGTCGAAGGATCTGCATGGCGCCTATCACCGGCCGGCGCAAATCACGCGAGGCGACGAGTCGCGGCCGGTCAGGGGGCCGATCGAGTTGGTCGATGCGATTTTGGGCTGGGGGCAGAAGGGGCTGACGTTGCAGCGCTATAAAGGGTTGGGTGAAATGAACCCTGAGCAATTATGGGAGACGACATTGGACGATAATGTGCGCTCGCTGCTGCAGGTGCGAATCTCTCACGGCGACACGGCGGACGACATTTTCTCGAAGCTGATGGGTGATGTCGTGGAGCCGCGGCGTGAATTCATTCAAGAAAATGCGCTAGCGGTTTCGAACCTTGACGTTTGATGGCAGGCAGTCATGAAAGTATCGGAAGCGTTGGAGACGCGCATCACCACGAGAGCCTTTCTCGATAAGGCTGTATCAGGGGAAAGTCTGCGCCAGATTCTGGATGTTGCAAAGCGTGCGCCGTCGGGCGGCAACCTGCAGCCGTGGCATGCTTGGGTGCTGGGTGGGGACGAGTTGGTTCGCTTCAAAGCGCTGATCCGCGAAAAGATGGCGGTCACTCCGCGCGGGGAAGGGACTGAGTACCTCATCTATCCGCCGGAATTGACGGAGCCCTACAAAGCGCGCCGCTTTAAAGTTGGCGAAGATATGTACGCCAGCATCGGCGTGCCGCGTGAAGACAAGGCGGGCCGGTTGAGGCAGTTTGCGCGCAATTTCGAATTCTTTGGCGCGCCGGTTGCGATGTTTTTCGCCATAGATCGTCAGATGCAGCAAGGGCAGTGGGCTGATCTGGGGATGTTCATTCAGTCCATCATGCTGTTGGCGCGCGAGCACGGGTTGCATACGGCCCCGCAAGAGGCCTGGGCGATCTGGCACAAAACTGCCGGGGAGTTTCTCTCGATTCCGCCCGAACTCATGTTGTTTTGCGGAATGGGCATTGGATACATGGACGAAACGAAACCGATCAACCGGTTGCGGACTGATCGCGCCCCATTGAGCGAATTTGTGACGTTCACCGGTATCTAGTTTTTCTTGGCGGATTGTTTTGCGGTTGCGGCGTCAGCCGGGCTCAAGTCGAGCTCGCCCGCTACGCGATCGATCATCATTGCTTCCAGGCGGTGAAGTTGACCGTCGGCGAAAGCCACTTCCCATAGCTTCGTTACGATTTCGATCCGTTCGGCCATTGAGAAGCCGCGTTTGATGGCTTGGCAGAAGACCCAATCTTCATAGGTGTTAGCCTGACGGATTTCCGCGAGTGAAAGCAGCGTGCGCGCTTGTTCGGCCGGCAAACTCAACACATCACGCAACAGTCTAATGACGGTGCCTTGCTCTACGGCATCGTAGTGGCCATCAAGACGCGAAGCTTCGATCAGCAAGGCAGCGACGGCCACCTGCGCGCGCGCAAAGGGGTTGGGGTTGATCGCATTCGCATCCATGCGGTGTTCGAGATATGAGACGATCTTGTCAAACATGGTCATGCTCCAGCGATTCTGTTCCGGCGAGTGTTTTACAACTTGCAGCGAAAAGGAAAAGGGCCGGAGTGTCCTCCGGCCCTGTTTGAATGGAAACAATCTTTCCGGAAGGGCCCTTAAGACCAGTGGCCTCCCGGTTCCGGACCTGGGTAGGGTAGTTTTCTGCGTGGGAACAGGGTGTCTATCACCACCGCTATGCCCGGAAGTGCGGTCAACGCCATTAGCATGTTGGTCATGAACATGAAGGTCAGCAGCGTTCCCATGTCGGCCTGGAACTTGAGCGGCGACCACGACCATGTCGAGACGCCGAGCGCGAAGTTCAGCGCCGTGAAGAACACACCGTTGCCTGTTTCAAGGACGGTTTGCTGGTAGGAGTCGGAAATATTGACGCCTTGAGACAAGTGGTACTGCATGCGGTTGTAGATGTAGTAGGCATAGTCGACACCGACACCGACCACCAACACGATCACCGGCAAGGTTGAGACCTTGAGGCCGATGTCGAGCTGCATCATGAAATAGTAGCCGAAGAAGGTCGAGAACAGCAGCGGCAACATGCATCCGACCGCTGCGCGCCAATCGAAGTAGGTGATGTAGGTTAGGAACAACACCATCACATAGACGATGAGCGTGGAGGGCAATTCGTAGGTTTCAAGCGTCTGGTTGACCGCGGCGGTTACACCGGAGTTGCCCGACGCCATGCGAATGTTGAAGGAGTCCGGAACGCCGTCTATGACAAACAACTCCGATGTGGCGAACTCTTTCTTGCTGATCAGCGTCACCAGATCGACTTTTGCGGTTCCGTCTTTGCCGGGGGTGACTTCAACGGTACCCTCAGCACCGGCAATGGGCGCACCGACGAGGCCACGCAATTCAAATTTGTCTTCGGGAGGAGGGAGGAACCCTCTTACGGTGAATGTTTGGGTCTGATCTTTGGACTGAATAGGTGCGGTATAAATCAACCCCACAGCCTGCTCGCGGTTGACCGTCCATGTGCTTGTGGCTTTGGCGGGTTCGCGACGCGGTTTGCCATCAGACAGGAATTCCGGCGGCATGATGCGGTCACCATTGGGCCTGCCTGCTGACAGCACCGGCTTGAATCCCCGGGCTGCAATCCATTCTTCAGTTGCAGACACGACTTTCTTGAGCGTGGTCGCCTTGCCATCTACCAAGAAAACCTGGAGCGGCAAGAGGGCGCAATCCACGTCAATCAAACCAGAGGACGATGGGATGGGGCCTACGGCTTGCACGAGGGCGTATTGGTTACGCGGCAAGGCGCGCCACTTCAGATTTCCCTCATTCCATCCGGCAGCGATTTGTTTTGCCGTGAATGGGGCGCTTTGTACTTCACGGACACCGTCGACATTGCGCATGTACCAGCTGAATTCGTTCAAATAATTCATGGCCGTGTAGTTGATGCAAGATTGCGGGGGCGTTTCAACGATGATCGTAAAAAGATCCAAGCCGACGGAGAACTTCTCAGAAATCGTTCGTGCGTCGACATTGTAGCGCGAGTCTGGCCTCAATTCGGGAGAGCCGGCATGCAAATCGCCGACGTGGCGGTCCGCGCTGAGATAAACGGACGCGGCAAACAGGCTTAGAAAGATAAGTGTGACCGGAAATGCGACGGCAGGTTTGCCGAAGACTCCGAGTACCCGGATGATCTTCAATCGGCTGTCACGGGCCTTCGTGATGCGCTGGCGGTAACCTTCATCATAGGTGAAATACGACGCGATAACCGGCAGCATGATCAGGTTGCTGATGAGCTTTAGGCCTGTTCCGATCGATGCAGTGATCGCCAGTTCCTGAATCTGGGGAATGGGAACAACGAGCAAAGCCGCGAAGCCAACAACGGCTGTGATGAGAGACAGAGAGCCTGGAATGAGAAGGCCACGGAAACTCGAACGCGCGGCGGCTTCGGGCGAGCTGCCGTGGGTGATTTCGGCCGTCATCATATTCAGCTGCTGGACACCGTGGCTGGTGCCGATGGCAAACACCAGAAACGGTACCAGAATGGCCAAAGGATCGAGACCGAAGCCGAGCAGCGTGATCATGCCAAACTGCCACACGACCGTGGTCAGCGAGCAGCCTACGGTTAACCACGTCAGCTTCCAGTTGCGGCAGTAAAAATAGACTGCCAGCACTGTGAGCAAGAACGCGCCGCCGAAGAATATGGGTGCGGATTCGCTTCCGCCTTTGGCAATGTCGGAAATGTTTTTTGCAAAGCCAATGATGTGAACTTCAAGGCCGTCTTTCTCAAATTTGCCGCGGATTTCTTTTTCGAGCTGTTCGCCAAGCGCGATGTAATCGAGCCTGGTCTGCGTTGCCGGATCGTATTCGAGGAGTTCGGTTACGACCATCGATGCGGTAAAGTCATTCGAAACCAACCGTCCGACCAAGTTTCCTTTCAGAACATCGTTCTTCAGTTGCTTGATCGCCAAGCCTTCCATTTCCTCCGGCGTGATTTTACCAGGGATCACGTCTCGTGCCGAAATGCCGTCTTCGGTGATTTCCAGAATTCGCGTGTTAGGTGTCCACAGGCTTGTGACTGTGCGGCGATCAACGCCCGGGAGATAGAAAATTGCTTGCGTTACGTCATTGAGCGTATTGAGGAACGCCTTGTTCCAAATGTCGCCTTTGGTATTGCGGATGACGATAATGACGCGATTGGCACCGAACAAACGGTCCTGATATTCAAGGAACGTGTCGATGTAGGGGTGATCGGTGGGCAAGCTCTTGTAGAAGCCTGCATCCATTCGAAGTTTGCTTGCTTCGTATCCGAGGACGATGGTGACGAGCACGACAAGCGCAAGCACGGGCACGCGGCCACGGAAGAAAATCGTTTCGAGAAACCGGATCATAGAACTCGCTTACTCCCCACGCGTGGTCAGCGCTGACCGACATTGATTTAAGAAGAAACTAAATGAAAGCACTGCGCACTGCGCATAATAGCATTCGACCGGCGCAAGTGCTCCGGGGTGCACGTCAGACGCAAATTTTTCTCGCATTCGCGCTACCTCACCCAAACCACACCACATACTGCAGGCACTCCCCAGTGCGCACAGCCCAACTTATCGCAGCAGCTCAACAATTTACGAACGCCGCGTTCCCATTTGAACTTCTGTAACACAATGATTGCAAGGCGCGAACTGGTTGGTTGCAGCACTGTATGATTACCCGAGAGAGGTGTGGGGCTTGCGCCTCAGTTTTTGGAATTTTTCTATCCAAGGTTGTAATTAAAATAGCATGGTTTGGTTTAAGGCCGTTCTAACTACCCATCGATACCCTCCATTCCTGACACTAGTGTCATTATAAAGTTGACGTTTGCGTCATTATTTGCCACGCTGTCGGCTGAATTGTTCCGAAGTGGAGTTTCAGAATGACTGTGAAGCAAATTACCAAGGACAACGCCTACGACGCGCTGGATGCAAATGACTTCCCGGCCATGATGGACGTGGATCGTTACAACGCGCGCTCGACGGCGTTCGACAAGATCATATCGGCGACGCACGACCATTTTTGGGATCCACTCGACAAGAAATACATCGATTTCTCCGAGCCGTTCGACCTTGAAAACGAGGCCATTCTTCCGGATGAGTTCTTTCCGATCTTTCAAACAAAACTTGGCGAGGGCATCAGCAGCAAAGACCGTGTCCGGTTTGCCAATGAATCGGCGCGATGGATTCTGTCTTCCATTCTGCATGGGGAACAAGGCGCGCTGTCGTTGTCGGCGTCTCTCTGTCACATCTTGCGCGATCCCGGAGCGCAAGAATACGCCGCCAATCAGGCGCGCGAAGAGGCGCGTCATGTCACCGGATTTTCACGCTATGTCCAGGCCCGTTGGGGCAAGCCGTTGCCGGTTGGCCCTACGCTTGGCAATTTGCTGACGGAATTGGTGCTGGCTCCAGAAGTTTTCAAAAAAATAGTCGGCATGCAAATGCTGGTTGAAGGGTTGGCGATGGGCGCATTTGCGACGCTTTACACAAAATCGCGCGATCCCCTGCTCGTTCGTTTGTGCCAGTTGGTCATGACGGATGAAGCGTTTCATCACAAGTTCGGCAAGATTTGGGCTGATCGTACCATTCCGAAGTTGAGCATCGAAGAGCAAAATATCGTTGAAGATTGGGCCGTCAGCTGTTTCCAGACTTTGTTGTTCAATCTGATCAATCCCGAGCAGATGAAATCGGTGTATGCGCTGATCGGTATTGATTGGCAGGAAGCGCAGAAGTCACTGATGGAAGCTATCACTGACGAAGAACGGCGCAAGCGAATGAACCAGGGCACGGACATCTTCCGCGTGCTGATCAAAACGTTGCTCAAAGCCGGCATCATCACAGAGCGTACGCGCTCATTCTATGGCATGTACGTAAACATGGACGAGTTGAAGGCCGAGGGCGACCGCATGATTGGTGACGACATTGCGGAAGAAGGCATCCGGTATCTGCAGACGGTGAATTTTGGTGGTCAGGCCAAGGGTTCGTCGCTTCTCGCGGCTGAATAGGATCTGGAATTTTGACGGGACGCGGCGGGGTGGCTCATGGGCTACCCCGTTCTCGTTTGTTGGGCGATCAGGCTGGTGAGCACCATGAGCGAGAATTCGCGTGCTTTCGGACTCACAAGCGAAGTTTCGCGTGGTGTTAGCCGGATGCTGATGGATGCCGGGTGGTCGCCTTTGCTGGAGTTTACGCTGCCCAACGGCCGGCGACTCGACGTCGCCGCAATCTCGGACAGTGGCGAAATCATTGCAGTTGAAATCAAAGTCAGTCTTGAAGATTTTCGTGGCGACGGCAAATGGGTTGAATATCTGGACTATTGCGACAGGTATTTTTTTGCGGTTCCCGATGGCTTTCCGCTCTTGGTTTTACCGGAAGAACACGGTCTGATTGTTGCCGATAAATTCGGTGCGGCAATAATTCGCGAAGCCGCGGGCGTGCCGCTGTCGCCCGCGCGCCGCAAGGCCATGCTCATCCGTTTCGCGCGAACAGCCGCCGAGCGTTACGCGCGGATGATCGACCCCAACCGGGTGTGAGACTTTTGCTATTTTGGGGAGCGTTTGGCCAAGATGCGTTGAAGCGTGCGGCGATGCATGTTCAGGCGCCGGGCTGTCTCGGATACGTTTTGCCCGCAGAGCTCATACACGCGTTGTATGTGTTCCCAGCGGACGCGGTCTGCAGACATTGGGTTGTCGGGCGGCGCCGGCTTGGACCTGGGGTGGGCAAGCAATGCGGCCGCCACGTCGTCGGCGTCAGCAGGTTTGGATAGATAATCGACGGCGCCGTGCTTTACGGCGGCAACGGCAGTCGCGATATTTCCATAGCCTGTGAGGATGACGACACGGGCGTCAGGTCTGGTTTGATGAATGACGTCGACGACGTCGAGGCCATTGCCGGATTGACCCAGTCTCAGGTCGACAACGGCAAAGGCGGGGGGCGTGCGCCGCGACAAGGCGATGGCTTCGTCGGCCGTTTCAGCGGCGGTGACCAAGAACCCTCGCGCTTCCATGGCGCGTGCCAAGCGCAGCCGGAATGGTCCATCGTCATCCACGATCAAAAGTGTTTTGTCGGGCAATCCTTCGGCAGACAGGGCCACGGGTGGTTACCTCAAATGGGTCAAAATGCGGTTTTGCTGCATATATAGAGAGGATTGACGCCGCATGCTAGCATTCCTCATACGCGTGAGTTTGAGGGGTTTTCCAGACTCTTGCGCGGAATGTTCAAGCGAATGCGAGCGCCAGAACCCGGGTGGTTACCAAACGACATTTGGCTGCCGATGCGCTCAAGCAGAGTTTTGGCGATAAAAAAGCCCAATCCCATGCCGGCATGCCCTTCGGCGTGGGTGGTGGAGTTGGCGTTGGCCGGGCGTGGCGCATCGATTCCGGAGCGCGAAGTCACGTAAGGCTCGCCCAGCCGCACCAATATTTCCTGATCAAAGCCGGTGCCATCGTCGATGATGGTCAGCACAATTGTCTCGTGGTCCCACTGAGCATCGATATCGACTTTGGTCTGAGCAAAATCAACGGCGTTTTCAATAAGATTTCCCAAGCCATGCACCACTTCCGGGGTCCTCATGACGGTTAATTGTCCCGGAGTGCGGATGTCTACATTGATGTCGATGCCAAAGCCGCGATGGGGTTCGGCAATTTCGTCGATGAGGGCAGCCAAGGGCAGGCGTTTTGCAATTGTATCTTCAGCGGTGTCTTGTTGGGAGAGTTGCGAAAGGATTTGCCGGCATCTCTCGGCCTGGCTGCGCAACAGACGAACGTCATCGATCCATTTGCTGGACGCGCCCATGTCGCGTTCGAGCTCACGCGAGACAATGGCGATCGTACCCAGGGGCGTGCCGAGTTCGTGCGCGGCGGCTGCGGCAAGGGCACCCAGGTCGGACAGGCGCTGTTCCCGGGCGAGTGCGGATTGAGTAGCCGCCAGGGCGGCATGCATGCGGCGGGCCTCGTCAGCGGTTCGCCATGCATATATCAGACAAAAGCCGATGCCGAGTGTGAGGGAAATCCAGTTGCCGGCAACATAGAGTGGCGGCAGTAAAAGCGGGTCTTGGGGGTCCCAGGGAAGGGGCCAGTGCAAAAAGGAAATGACCGAGATGCTGCCGAAGGCCAGCATCGCAAGGGCGAGTGTTGCGCCTAGGCTGAGGTTGCTTGCAGATATGACAACGGGCGCCAAATAGAGAAGAGCGAAGGGGTTTTGTATTCCGCCGGTCAGAGCCAACATCGAGGTCAGTTGACAAATGTCGAAGGCAAGATGGGTTGCAGCCTCGCGTTCGTTGAGCATGTGAATGTTGGGGTAGGTGGCGAACAGCGTTGCATTGAAGGCAATAGCGACAGCAATAACAGCCAGACATTGACCGATCGGCATTTGGTATTTCAGGCCGAAGAACACGATCACGATCGCAACGATTTGACCGATAATTCCCAGAGACCGCACGGATAAAAGTGTGCGAAGGCGAACGCCCGACCCGACGCTTTCGCCGATTGCTGCAAAGAAGTTCGCTGGGAGAGCCGTGGAGTCCCTACGGCCCGCGGCGATGTCCGGATTGCTATTTAAAATGAGATCGGAGACTATTTGGAGCCTGCCTTCTTCTTCATCAAAAGCGCTACGGTGTCACTCCAACCGCTTCGCTGAGCGATCTCAAGCGACGTTGCGCCGGACATATCTGTTTCATCCAAATCCGCGCCACGTTCAACCAGCAATTTGACAACAGCGTTGTGGTGCGCGCGTGCGGCCTTGATGAGCGCGGTTTCGCGAAGGGATCCTGGCTCGTTCACGTCGGCTTTGTGATCAAGCAAATAGTGTGCAATTTCGAATTCGCCGTTGGCGGCAGCCAAGGTTAAGGCCGTCGTTTCGTCTCTGCTTTTTTTGTCGGGCCTTGCGTCGTTTTCAATAAGAATTTTTACGATGTCCAGACTCGAGACGACAACGGCTAGTACAATCACTGGCGTGCCGTCGGCAGCTTGGGCATTGGCAGAGGAGCCTGCGAGCAAGGCCGCAGTGGTATCGGTAAGCGATCCTTTGCGTACGGCAGTAGCGAGCGGATCGTCGGCGAACAGGTCTGGAAACTTTGCCTGCGATGCCGGTGTGGCCAGCAAAAAGAGGGCCGCGAGCAAGACAACTCGCCAACGAATTGGCGTTGCGGCATGTGTACGCTCTACCAACATGACTTTATTTCACCCATCCAAAGAAGATACGCAGCGCCATGATAGCAGCCATTTCCTCCGTCTTGAACTAGCTGAATCACGACTTTTTAACACTTCCTCGATTCAGCGGCTGTTAAGGCCGATTCTCTAGAACTAGGGGCCCGATTAGAAGGAATTTCTTGAGCGTATGAGTAGCGATGGCAATGGCAAGGGGCGGACCGGGTCACGCACTTCCACCCGGAAGGCGCGCCAGGACAGCGTTGCCGATGCGCCTGCGAGCAGTGTGTGGTGGCGATTTATCTATGGGTTCACGATCTGCACGATCTGGGGCGTCATCGGCGTTGCCGGAATGCTTGCTTATTTTGCGTCAGATTTGCCTTCAACCGAGGGGCTTGCCCGGCAGGAGCGCACACAATCTGTAACGCTGGTCGATGCCGGCGGGCGCGTCATTGCCCGGCGCGGCATAGATGGCGGGGTGCTGGTGACGCTCAAGGACTTGCCTGAGCATGTTGCCCAAGCCGTGATCGCCAGTGAAGACCGGCGTTTCTATTCTCATTATGGAATGGATGCATGGGGCTTGGCACGTGCGGCGTGGGTGAACGTGCAAGCGGGCCGCATTGTTCAAGGCGGCTCTACAATTTCACAGCAGCTCGCCAAGAATCTTTTTCTAAAGCCCGAGCGGACATTTACCCGTAAGGTGCAGGAAGCGCTTCTGGCGTTCTATTTGGAGGCGTCGTTTTCGAAAGACGAAATTCTGGCGCTGTATCTGAACCGAGTGTATTTCGGGGCAGGCGCCTATGGCGTGGACGCGGCGTCCCGACGTTATTTCAACAAGCCTGCGTCGCGATTAAGCTTGGTCGAATCAGCCATTCTTGCAGGGCTCCTCAAAGCGCCCTCACGCTATTCACCGATGAACGGACACGAGATTGCCCAAGGCCGGGCGGCGATTGTGCTTCAGGCGATGGTTGAAACCGGATTTATCAACGCGGCCGTACGTGATGAGGCGTTGCGTACGCAACCGAAGTTCGCCACGGGCCCGGCCGTTCAGGGCAATCAGTATTTTACCGACTGGGTGATGGAGCAACTGCCTGAACTAGCGGGGCATGGAAAATCGGATCTCATTGTCGAGACAACGCTCGACGTCAGCATGCAGCGCGCGGCAGAAGATGCGGTAGTCAAGATCATAGACGCCAAGGGTCCGGCCCACATCCAAGGCGCGTTGATGGCGATGAGCACTGATGGGGCGGTTCGCGCTATGGTGGGGGGGCGGTCCTATGCGGCCTCTGTGTTTAACCGTGCCACACAGGCCAGGCGGCAACCGGGGTCCGCCTTCAAGCCGTTCGTGTACCTGGCGGCGCTGGAAGCGGGATTGTCGCCGTCGTCGCGTGTTGTCGATGCGCCGGTGACCTATCGGGGGTGGACGCCAGAGAATTTCTCCCAAAGCCATGAGGGTGAGATGTCTTTGACCCAGGCGCTTTCAACGTCGGTGAATACGATTGCCGTTCAGTTGTGTCTGGAACTAGGCCCGGAGTCGGTTGTAGCAAGCGCGCGGCGCATGGGCATTACGTCCGACCTCGCGGCGGTGCCTTCATTGGCGCTTGGCACATCAGAAGTGACGTTGTCTGAGCTCGTTGGGGCCTATGTGCCTTTTGCGACGGGTGGGAGAGGCGCAATCGCTCATGGCATCAAACGCGTGCGGACGATCGACGGCGAGGTGCTGTACGAGCGGCGGGGATCAGGTTTGGGCAGATTGATTTCTGCGGAGCATGCGGGCGCCATGAATCGCATGCTCGTTGACGCCGTGCGAAATGGTACCGGCAAGGCCGCCATGCTCAATGGCCGGGCCATGGCCGGAAAGACAGGTACGTCGCAAGAGTTCAAGGATGCCTGGTTCGTGGGCTACACGCGTCAGCTCGTTGCCGGGGTTTGGCTGGGCAACGATGAAGGGGTTCCGATGAGCAAGAACATCACCGGGGGCACATTGCCGGCGCAGATATGGAAATCATTCATGGAGCGAGCGGCCGCAGGCCAGCCGGTGCTGGCGCTGCCGGGGACCGATGTGATTGACCGATCCGCCGAGGCGAATGAAGCGGCCAGCGACTTTGATGAAGTCTTGGCAGAGTTGTTCAAGGGCAACCCTGAAGCCGACGGCCAAAACTAAGCTGCTTTAGATGAGATCCCGTCGGGACGTACTGCGGAATAGCGGTGCAGTTCAGTGCCGTTCAATCGCAGCCATTCTTGAGCCGTGGCTGCTTCCTCTGGTCCGGTCAACCGTTCCACCAGGCGCCAAAAGCGGCGTCCATGGTTCATTTCCTTCAGGTGGGCTACTTCGTGCGCGCAGACATAGTTCAGCACGGAGCTCGGGGCCATGATCAAACGCCACGACAGTGAGATTGCACCGCTTGTCGAACATGATCCCCAGCGGCTGGCGGTGTCGCGCACTGTGATGCGGGTTGCCGTGACGCCGAGTTCAGCCATCAGAGCATTCACACGGCGGATGATTTGGGTGCGGGCCTGTTTCTTTAACCAATCTTCCACGCGGCGCGGGGTGTGTTCGCGCTGGCCCGCTACCCGAATGGTGGGCCGTTCCGACTCAGTGTCGAGCCAAACGGCTCCACGCTGTTCGGAGCTGAGGCGGATGACATGGCGCGTGCCCTTAAAGAGCAATGTATCGCCGGGATGGAAATGGATGCGTTGCGGAACGCGGGATAGATGGTCTGCGATCCAGACGCCTTCTTGTCTTGCGAAGTCCAGGGCTCTGGGCACGGATCGCTGGCTGGGTGCGATGACGGCCACTTCGCCCGTAGACGGATGAACCTTGACGATCACGCGGCGGGCACGGGGGTTCAAGCGCACTTTGACCGGGACCGACTTGCCGCCAATCCTCAGTGTACTATTTTGCGCATGTGCCACTTCGTTGTCACCCCTCGCTCTAACTTCGCCCCTCGCCTCCACTGTCCGATTGCTTTAGTTTCAGGAGATGAGCGAGCGACCACGATTTCATTTGGCCTTTCCCGTTCACGACCTGGACAAAGCGCGCGCCTTTTACGGCGGTGTGCTCGGTTGTCCGGAGGGACGATCAGCACCTGATTGGGTCGATTTCGACTTCTTCGGGCACCAAATCGTTGCTCATCTGAGCCTGAACAGGGGGGCATGGGAAGGGGCAAACGAGGTTGACGGAGACCGTGTGCCGGTCCGCCATTTTGGAGTCATTGTAACCCCTTGTAAATTCAGAGAAATTTCTGAAAACCTCACTGCAAAAAAAATAGTATTTATTATTGAACCGCACACCCGCTTTTCTGGACAGGCCGGAGAGCAATTAACGATGTTTTTCAGTGACCCATCTGGCAATGCGCTGGAATTCAAAGCGTTCTCTGATGAACGCATGATTTTTGCAACAGAATAACGCTCGCAGGGCTCGTTAACGGCGCGTTAAGGTTAACGCAAACTCAGCTTCAGCAACGCTTCGAGTGTATTCAGAGCAGGCGATGAGTCGCCAACTTTGATGGTGGTCATGCCCAGGTCGCGCGCTGGTTTCAAATTGATCCCAAGATCATCAAGATAGATGCTGCGAGCCGGTTCAACGGCAAGTTCGGTGAGCATCATTGTGTAAATGCGCGGGTCCGGCTTGCGGATGCCTAGCTTCGAAGACTCTATCACGTGTTGGAACAGCGACATGGCTTCATCAACTTCAGGGTTCCGCCATGCACTGGCGGTCTGATCGGACTTGACGTTGTTGGTGATGCAGCCCGTCTTGAAGCGTTTTGATATCCGGCGCAGAGCTTCGAGCATTTCTGGTCTGACGGCCCCCTGAAGACAGGCTAAAACTTCGCGGCCCTGGAGTGTTATCCCCACAGCATGCGCCTCTTGGGCAAAGGCGGTGTCGAACTGGGCCGGGCTGATCTCGGAGCGTTCAAACCGCGCCCAGGCATTCTCGTGGTGGTTGGTGGCATTGATTCGCCTAATTGTGTCTTTGGCAATGTGGCGCCCGGCTTCAAGCCTGTTGAAAGCCTCAAAGGGGCTCTGGGTAATCACACCGCCGAAATCAAAGATCACCGCTTCAAACATTGCATCCTCCCGACAAGCATGGGCTGACAAGCCCGGGTCTGAATGACTACAATGGCTTGCAGGCGCAAGAGGCTTGTGAAAGTTTGGACCGTTCGCAGCTTCTTGTGCTGCGTACACCGTCATTCAAGGATTTGACTCCATGCCAGAGGCCCGAACAAGCGGGCGGCCTTCTTCACGGCCGCTTTCTCCGCATCTGCAGATTTACCGGTGGCCGATCACGATGGGGACTTCCATCCTGCACAGGATCACGGGGGTTGGACTGGCTTTTGGCACCCTGTTGCTCGCCTGGTGGCTAGTGGCGGCGTCAATGGGACCCGACGCCTACGCGGACTTTGAAAGCGTGGCCTTTGGCTGGTTTGGACGGTTGGTCCTTTTCGGGTTCACGCTGGCTCTCGTCTTTCATGCGTTCAATGGTGTGCGCCATCTTTTTTGGGATGCGGGCTACGGATTTAAAACGGCAAGCGCAAATGTGTCGGGGCTTGCCGTGTACGCGCTGACGCTGGTTGCGACCATCGTGATCTGGGTGATGGCCTATCAGGGTATGGGGACATGGCAATGAGTGTTCGATCGCCACTGGGCAAAGTCAAAGGACTGGGTTCGGCTCGCAGCGGCACGCATCATTTCTGGCAACAGCGGTTGACGGCCGTGGCACTTTTGCCGCTGACGCTGTGGTTCGTTTGGTGCGTCGTGCGTTACACCGGCGCTCCACATGGCGAAGTGATTGCCTTTTTGAGCGATCCGGTCAGTGCGGTTGTGATGCTGCTTTTTATCGTCGCGGGCGTTTATCATATGGCGTTGGGTTTGCACGTCGTGATCGAAGATTACATTCAGCGTGAGGGCACAAAAATCGCCTTGTTCATGCTGATCAATTTTGCGGCTTTTGCTGTCGCTGCGGTCTGTGGTTTCGCTGTTTTGAAAATCGCCATTTAAGTTCAAGGCTCACTCATTATGACCGCTTACAAGATTATCGATCATACGTATGACGTGGTTGTTGTCGGCGCCGGAGGATCGGGGTTGCGCGCGACACTTGAAGCGGCACGCCACGGCCTCAAGGTCGCCAACATCACAAAGGTATTTCCGACGCGTAGTCATACGGTGGCGGCGCAAGGCGGGATATCGGCGGCACTGGGTAACATGGAACCCGACGACTGGCGCTGGCACATGTACGACACCGTGAAGGGATCAGACTGGCTGGGCGACCAGGATGCGATCGAGTATCTGTGCCGGAACGCAGCGGAAGCCGTTTATGAACTTGAGCATTTCGGCGTGCCGTTCAGCCGAACCGAAGACGGGCGCATTTATCAACGCGCCTTTGGTGGTATGACGAAGGAGTTCGGTAAAGCGGCGATCCAGCGAACGGCTGCGGCTGCCGACCGCACGGGCCATGCGATCCTGCATTCGCTGTATGGTCAGAGCCTGCGGCATGATGCGGAATTTTATATCGAGTACTTTGCGCTTGACCTGATCATGGAGGACGGGCAGTGCCGCGGCGTGATGGCTTGGTGTCTGGATGACGGGTCGATCCATCGTTTCCGCGCGCAACGCGTTATCCTGGCGACGGGCGGCTATGGCCGTACGTATTTCACCTGCACTTCAGCCCATACGTGCACGGGCGACGGCAACGGTATGGTGCTGAGAGCGGGCCTGCCGTTGCAGGACATGGAGTTCATCCAGTTCCACCCGACCGGCGTTTACGGCGCGGGCGTTTTGATTACTGAAGGTGTGCGCGGCGAAGGCGGTTATGTCACCAATGCGAACGGCGAGCGCTTCATGGAGCGTTACGCCCCGCACGCCAAGGATCTTGCCTCGCGTGACGTCGTCAGCCGGGCGATGACGATTGAAATTCGCGAGGGACGGGGTTGCGGCCCGCTCAAGGATCACGTGCATCTGCATCTGAGCCATCTTGATCCGAAGATCATCCACGAGCGGCTGCCCGGCATCGCGGAGTCTGCGCGTATTTTTGCCGGGGTTGATGTTACGAAACAGCCGATCCCCGTATTGCCGACGGTGCACTACAATATGGGCGGCATCCCTACGAATTATCATGGCGAGGTCGTAACGCTCAAAGACGGCAATCCCGACGCTATCGTGCCGGGCTTGATGGCGATCGGTGAGGCGGCATGCGTGTCGGTTCACGGTGCCAATCGTCTGGGTTCAAATTCGCTGACCGACCTCGTTGTGTTCGGGCGGGCGGCGGGCATGAAGTGCGTGGCCGACATCAAATCCGGAGCGCGGCAAGCTGATCTGGCCAAGGGCGCCGGCGACGGGGCGCTGGCGCGGCTTGACCGTTTCCGTCACGCGAAGGGCACCGTTTCAACCGCGCAACTGCGGCTCAGTATGCAGAGGACGATGCAGTCGCATTGCCCGGTATTCCGCACGGGCAGTGTCTTGCGAGAAGGCTGCGACCTCATCGCGCAAGTCTACAGACAAATGCCTGATATCGACGTGAAGGACAGATCGATGATCTGGAACTCGGATCTGGTCGAGACGCTTGAGCTGGACAATCTGATTGCGCAGGCCGCGGTGACTGTCGAGAGTGCGGCGGCGCGTGAGGAAAGCCGCGGGGCACATGCGCGAGAAGATTTCGCGCCGCGAAACGATGAAAAGTGGATGAAGCACACGTTGTCGTGGTTCGACACAAAAAGCGGCAAGGTCAAACTCGATTACCGGCCCGTGCATACTTACACGCTAAGCAAAGACGTGGACTATGTCGAGCCAAAGGCGCGAACGTATTAGCGTCTGTTTCGCCGCATTGGTCAGATTTGGTCCGGCTTCCTGACACGCCGCTTGACTCGACAGCTAAATGTTCTATATACGTTCCAATTCCGGAGTTGGGCTAATTTCAACGCCCTTCTTTCCGCTGCGACTTGAATTTTTGAATATCCTGTCAAAACGTGGCGCCAAGTGCGCTGTGCGTAAACAAGTGATGCCCGATGTTACGCAGATTTCCGCAGTTTTCAGCCAATGTGACGGTGTTACGGGTCCATGAACAAATTCTGCCTTGCACCTGCCCAAAGCCCCCATCGTCTTCAGCCGCTAACGCGGCGCGGCCACTTCCCCCGCAAGCGGGGGCAGACAGACGTGATTCAACGCGGCAGGGATTGGAGGGCGGCGGCGAGTTCCGGTTCTTTGGCTTTTCGCCATGAGGCGCAGTTTTCGACAAGCTCAAGGGCGTTTGCAAGGCGGCGCGGGGCGCCTACGATTTTGCCGACCATCGGCTTGAAGAATTTTTCAATTTCAGCATGGGCCGCGTTTGAACAGAGCCGTGAAGGCAGGTCGACAAAGCGGGCGCGGCTGCCCTCGGGGACCGGGGCGGTGATGCGCTTGAAGTCCTTTCGAAACCAGGTCCACATCGTGCCCCGCAGGTCCGAATCCGCGA
>VFKO01000238.1 GCA_009885515.1 Rhodobiaceae bacterium
AGTAAAATTTCATTCGGATGCGCGCAACCGGTTACTCCGTGGCGTCGACATCCTGGCCGATGCGGTCAAGGTAACCCTTGGTCCGAAAGGCCGTAACGTCGTTATCGACAAATCGTTCGGCGCCCCGCGCTCGACGAAAGACGGCGTCACCGTCGCCAAGGAAATCGAACTTTCCGACAAGTTCGAAAACATGGGCGCGCAAATGGTGCGCGAAGTAGCCCAAAAAACCAACGACACCGCCGGCGACGGCACGACGACGGCGACCGTTCTCGCCCAAGCGATCGTGCGCGAAGGCATGAAGTCAGTGGCCGCCGGCATGAACCCGATGGACCTGAAGCGCGGCGTCGCGCTGGCGGTCGAAGCGGTTGTCGCCGATCTCAAGAAGCGTTCAAAGAAGGTCAAGTCGAACGACGAAATCGCCCAGGTCGGGACGATTTCAGCGAACGGCGACGTCGCTGTCGGCAAGATGATCGCCGAAGCAATGGCCAAAGTCGGCAACGAAGGCGTGATCACGGTTGAAGAAGCCAAAAGCCTCGACACCGAACTCGAAGTCGTTGAAGGCATGCAATTCGACCGCGGCTATATCTCGCCGTACTTCGTCACCAACGCAGAAAAGATGGTGGCAGATCTCGACGAACCCTACATCCTGATCCACGAAAAGAAGCTCTCGAGCCTGCAGCCAATGCTGCCGATTCTGGAAACGATCGTCCAAACGGGACGTCCGCTTCTCATCATCGCCGAAGAAGTCGAAGGCGAAGCCTTGGCGACGCTCGTCGTCAACAAGCTGCGCGGCGGCCTGAAGGTCGCAGCCGTAAAGGCGCCTGGCTTCGGAGATCGCCGCAAGGCAATGCTCGAAGACATCGCCATCGTCACCAACGGTGAATTGATCTCCGAAGAACTCGGCATCAAGCTTGAGAACGTCAAGATAGGTCAACTTGGCCAAGCCAAGAAAGTCCGCATCACGAAGGACGACACCACGATCATCGACGGTTCAGGCAAGAAGAAAGACATCCAGGACCGCGTTGCCCAGATCAAGACGCAGATCGAAGACACGACCTCCGACTACGACAAGGAAAAGCTGCAGGAACGCCTCGCGAAACTCGCGGGCGGCGTTGCGGTCATCCGCGTCGGCGGCGCGACGGAAATCGAAGTGAAAGAAAAGAAGGACCGCGTCGACGACGCGCTGAACGCGACGCGTGCAGCCGTTGAAGAAGGCATCGTCCCGGGCGGCGGCGTAGCCCTGCTCTATGCTTCGAAGTGCCTGGCAAACCTGAAGGGTGACAACGACGATCAAACGGCGGGCGTCAATATCGTCCGCAAGGCGATCCAGTCCCCGATCCGTCAGATCCTCGAGAACGCTGGCGTTGAGGCCTCTCCGGTCGTCAACAAGCTTCTCGAAGGCAAGTCTTCGACTGCAGGCTTCGACGCGCAGAAAGAAGAGTATGTCGACATGATCGACGCCGGCATCATCGACCCGACCAAGGTCGTGCGCACGGCTCTTCAAGACGCAGCCTCGGTCGCAGGCCTCCTGATCACCACCGAAGCCATGATCGCCGAAAAGCCTGACAATAAAAAAGGCGGCGGCGGCGGCATGGGCGGAATGGGCGGCATGGGCGGAATGGATATGGACATGTGAAGCGCTTCCGAGGGCGCGCGGTAACGCGCGCCCCGGAAAGCTTCATCCCCGCGAAGGCGGGGATCCATTGAGCCTCTACGAAAGGCCCCGGTCACAAGCCGGGGCCTTTTCCTGTGGGGCTGGCCAACACCGGTCCAGAGGCGTTAGAAAATTGCATGTCAAACCCAACCGCATGGCTGGCGCTGTGGTGCACGATAATTTTCTCCGGCATCTCGCACGCCCGCCCTTTCGTAGTCCCAAACACCGAAGTCCTTTCGCTCCACTCGAAAGCAACCGGTGCGAAATACGAGTTGTTGATTGCCCTGCCTTCGGATTACCGAAAGACCAAAAAATTCTACCCTGTCGTCTACATGCTCAACGCCGATTATTCCTTCGCGCTGGTACGAAACATCGTGCAGCACTTCGTCGAGCGCGAAGATCTGCCGCCAATGATCCTCGTGGCGATCGCCTATCCCGGAGCCTCATCGAGTCGCCAAGCCTACCGTATGAACCGCACGCGCGACTACACGCCTGTCTACGCTCCCGATGGTGGCTATGGCGCGGAGTATCAAAAAGTCTCCGGCGGTGCGGCCAGGTTCCGCGCCTTCTTTTCCCGTGAACTCACGCCCTACATCGAACGACGCTACCGCGCGCTGGCTGCAGACCGCACGATCATCGGCCACTCTTACGGTGGTCTCTTTGCAACCTAGGTCTTGCTGACCGAGCCTGAACTCTTCAAGCGCTACATCGCCGTCAGCCCCTCGCTCTGGTACGCCAACCGCATAGCCCTCACGATGGCAGACGACACCGCCGATACCACGATCAGATCGGGCACCCGCGCTTTCTTTGCCGCGGGCGCATTCGAAAATTCAAACATGATCGACGATTTGAACGAACTCGTGAGAAAACTGCGCCGCAGAGATCCAGCAAAGCTGCAAATGAGCCAGCAAATCTTCGAAAAAGAGCGCCACAACAGTGTATTTCCAGGCGCCGTCACCCGCGGATTGCTAACGGTATTTGCGCCCTCGACAAATTGAATGCTCATGCACCTCGACGGCACCATCCCAATCGCGCTAAACACTGCACGTCTGAGCAGTCTGAACAAGGCGCCCGCCAATGGACTACGGCAGTTACTTGCGGCTCGACCAGCTGCTCTCCAGTCAACATATGGAAAGCGTCAAGCATGGTAAGCCCGCGCACGACGAAATGCTATTTATCGTCATCCACCAAACGTACGAGCTTTGGTTCAAGCAAATCCTTTTTGAGCTCGATCTGATCCAGGAAATATTTGGCGGACCAATGGTCGACGACGCGGAACTCAGCCGCGCCGTCAATGCCGCGGAACGCATCGTCAGGATCGAGCAGCTTCTCGTCTCCCAGATCGACATTCTCGAAACCATGACGCCGATGGATTTCCTTGAGTTCCGCAATCTGCTTATACCGGGCTCGGGCTTTCAGAGCGAACAGTTCCGTAGCCTTGAAATTCGTTTGGGCCTCAAGCGCGAGGTCCGGCTCGCCTTCAACGACCAGAGCTATGACGCCAATCTGCCGGGTGACGCGCGCGCCCGGGTGACGGCGCTCGAATCAAAGCCAACGCTGCGCGATCAGATCGACGCGTGGCTGTCGCGCACGCCGTTCGTCGACAAGGGAGGTTTCCGTTTCCGGGACGCATACGCCAAGGCGCTCGACACCATGCTGTCCCACGACATGGGCCAAATCCGTTCGCATCCGCACCTCTCGCAAGCCGAGAAAGACATACAGATCGCCTCACTGCAAAAATCACGGACCATGTTTGACGGACTGCTCGACGATGCGCGCTATGCCGAACTGCACGGTCAGGGAGACTGGACACTGTCGCGTCACGCCTTACAGGCGGCTTTGTTCCTGTTCCTCTATCGCGATGAACCCGCGGCGCACGCTGGCTTTCGTATGCTGAAGGCCCTGATGGACATCGACGAGACGTTGGCGCTCTGGCGCATGCGCCATGCACTTATGGTATCGCGAATGCTAGGCCGGAAAGTGGGAACCGGCGGATCTTCCGGCCACGAATATCTGCGCGCTACCGCCGACAAGCATCGCGCCTATAATGACCTGTTCGCCATCGCGACCTTTCTGATCCCGCGTTCGGCCTTGCCACCTTTGCCCGACGAGGTGCGCAAAT
>VFKO01000409.1 GCA_009885515.1 Rhodobiaceae bacterium
CAAACCCAGTCTATTGCTGGCGTCTACGGCGCCGCCTACGAAGGCGACGAAGGCTTCGCCCGCATCTGCAAGGATGTTGAAGCCTTTGCGCATGACGAAGGCCGCCGCCCTCGCATCCTCGTCGCGAAAATGGGCCAGGACGGTCACGACCGCGGCGCCAAAGTCATCGCCACCGCATTTGCCGATATCGGCTTTGATGTTGACATCGGCCCGTTGTTCCAAACCCCGGCTGAAGTCGCCAAGGACGCCATCGACGCCGACGTGCATGTCATCGGCGTTTCAAGCCAGGCCGCTGGTCACAAAACGTTGGTTCCGGAACTGTCTGCCGAACTCAAGAAGCAAGGCGCCGACGACATACTGATCATTGTAGGTGGCGTGATCCCGCCGCAGGACTACGACATGCTGAAGCGGGCAGGCGCCGCCGCCATCTTCGGGCCTGGCACGAATATCCCAGCCGCCGCCGCCGAAGTATTGAAGCTTATCAGCGCCCGCTCGAAACAAGCGGCGTAACGTCTAACGGGTAATCTCAACGGTCATCGAATTGTCCCGCGTGCGGATAATTATCCGTCGTGTTGTCGCGAGATCGACATCAAGCGTCTGATGCACTTGAATGGGCGTTAGCTTCTGAGCCGACACTTCCGGGCGGCAAGCAAAGAAGTCAACATTGACGACGCCGTTCGCAGTACTCGAGACGACGAGAGTGGGGGACTTCCACCCCAAGCTCTCCGAGACCCCAAAAGCATCAATCGAAATTCCATCCGGCTCAACGGAAACCTTCGCCGAATCGATCTGCATGACCAGCTGGCGGTCGCAGGCCGTCGGTGACTTGGCTTGCGCATAGACCGCCAGGCTCAACAATAGAATGGCGCTTGCCAGCGCTGCCAAGCCCGTTCGAATAGTTGCCATTGGGTGGTCCTCAGTTACGTTTTGACCCGCAGTATTGCCAGTATGGACTAGGATTGTGTTCCATTTTGGACCTTGATGCCATCGCGAACATCTAGCGCTTACGTCAGCGTCGTCTGATAGAATTAGCAGAAATGTGGAGATTCTCATGGATTGGCCTTCGGTCTTTGTGGCGATTGCGGCTGCAGTCGCAATCGTAGTCGGTATGATCCACTTGATGGCCGTGCTGTCCGGCTTCATGAACGCCAAGGGTGATGTCCCGAGGGAACTCGACGCCCGTCTCGACCGCTTGTCGCAACTCGCCGAGCGCACCGAACGTGCCTTGCGCGACGAACACCAGAATATGCGCAAGGAATCCGAAACACGCGGCCGCGCCCTGCGCGAGGAAGTCAGCGAAGGCATCACCAAGTTTGGCGGCAGCGTGCAAACCTCGATCTCCGACGGCCGTGTTTCAGTCGACAAGAAGTTTGAAGAGTTTGCCCGCACCCACGCCGAATTCGCCGACCGTCTGCGTGCTGAAGTCCGTCAGACAATCGCCGCCTTCGCCGAGAGTCTAAAAACCGACGTCAAATCTCTCACTGAAGCCAACGGCACTGCACAAGAGGCCTTGCGCCAAACGGTCACTGAACGGCTCGACAAATTGCGCACCGACAATGAAGTGAAATTGGAAGCCATGCGCGCGACGGTCGAAGAAAAACTTCAGGGTACGCTTGATAAGCGCTTGGGCGAATCCTTTGCACTTGTGTCGGATCGCCTTGAGCAGGTTCACAAAGGCTTGGGCGAGATGCAAACGCTCGCTATCGGTGTGGGCGACTTGAAGCGCGTCATGTCAAACGTAAAGGATCGCGGCGGCTGGGCCGAAGTGCAGCTCGGATCGATGCTCGAACAATTGCTGGCACGCGATCAGTTTGTCACTAACGCCAAAATGGAACCTGGCGCGTCTGAAATGGTCGAATTTGCGGTGCGCATGCCGGGTCAAGTTGAAGGCGCGGAAGTCCTGCTTCCCATCGATGCGAAATTTCCAAAAGAAGACTACGAACGCTTGATCACCGCGTGGGAGTCTGGCGACGCCGAAGCGGCCCGCGCCGCAGGTGAAGCACTTGCCGGCGTCATCGAAAACGAAGCAAAACGCATTTCGTCGAAATATATTCGCCCACCCTACACGACTGATTTTGCCGTCATGTATTTGCCCACCGAAGGCCTGTTCGCCGAAGCAATGCGTGCACCGGGACTGGCGCAACGTCTGCAGTCGAAGCATCGCGTAACCGTCGCGGGGCCCACCACACTTCACGCACTGTTGAACAGTCTGCAAATGGGTTTTCGCACCTTGGCAATTCAAAAACGTTCAGGCGAAGTCTGGCGCGTGCTCGGCGAAGCCAAAGCCGAGTTCAACAAATACTCTGAGGTCTGGGACAAACTCGACAAGCAACTGCAGAGCGCGCAAAAAACCATACACGAGGCGGGCGTTCGCACGCGCGCGGTCCGGCGCAAACTGCAAGACGTTGAAACAAATGATCTCCCCGCCGGCGCCCAAGTCCAGCTGCACCTGGTTGCCGATGATATCCCGGACGAGAATGAAGCTGCCTCGGGCAATTCCTAGCTAAGATCCATTGCAATCGATCGCAACCGGGCGCGGGCGGGGTACCGCGCGCGAACTCGAACCCAACACCGCGTCAAGCGTGGACTTCAACCGGCGGGCCTGTCCGGTATTGAAATCGAACCACGGCGCCGTGTTGAGCATGTAGTCGCACGCATGTGGATTGAGAACCCAGTTCATCGGCGCAGCTTCGCCTTTATTGCGATCCGGCTTGGGCATTGCGATGTGAATCATGCGCACCCGTGGATCGCCCGGCGCGGAAGTCTGCGCCCGGCAAAAATCGCGTTTGACGATTTGAAGTGCATCACGGCCATGCGCGGTCCTGGTGGCCGCAAGACCCAGAATGGGGGCCAACGATTGCGGCACGATGGATTGATCTTGCGACGAAAATGCGCCGCTCGCGCCTGCCTGGATGACTTCTATGCAGGACTCGTCAGCCGGTGTCTCATCGCACCGGATCGTGATTTGTGACCCATCTTCTGTCGTATCACCAAGCTGTGTTCTGCATCGCCCACCTTTCGCGCGCGGCGGCTGATCGGCATTCAGATCGTTGCTCACGACGACGACAATCGGCACGACATTCAAGGTTGGATCGGCTGCATTGAGATCTTCAATTGCGCGCGCGAGTTCCCAGGCGGTACGCGCACCATAATTTTCAAAATACCCACCGTCGATAATCTGATAATCGCGTGCTTCTGTCGGGCTAAGGAAGCGGCCGGCCGGAGAGACGAATGGAAAGCGGGCAGAATTGGTAACGGCGGTCGCAAGATCGATGTCGCGCGATGCAAGACGCAGAAAATCGCCGCTGTCGGGAAACAACTCACGATCCGAAGTCAGCCGGATCGACGACGTAATAATCCGTTCGCCTGAATTTACATCCGTTCCATTGAGCAACAGCAGGGGTAACAATTCGCTGGGCATGGCAATGGCGCTTGAGCGTTTTGCACGAATACCCAAAAATCCAGGGGACAAGCTTGGCGGAAGTTTGTAGGCGTCGCTCTTCTCCCACAATGCCGAAAATGTAGATTCAAGGGCGGCGTTTCTGTCGGGAACTCCGCTCCACGTCCACAACGGACCCACAAGACTTCCAAACATGTCACTCATGAAATAGGTGGACAAAGATGCCGACAACAGATCGGCCGTCGCGATAGACTGGAGCGCCTCCCTGACGCCAGGGTCCTCCCAGTCCAGGGTGCCATCACGGGTTCCTTTGGCGCTGAGCAGCCGTGCATAGCTCGCAGCACCAAGGCTGCCGCCTGAGACGCCGCTGACCGCAAAGAGGTGACGGCCAAAGTCGCCGCCGGTTTGAGTGTCGAGCATACGCATGGCCGACAACAGCCAGACGGCAGCCCGGCTGGCGCCTCCTTCCGCAGCGACGATAACCACTGGAAGCCTGCGCGCACCGGCACCGGAAATCCGCCGCCGCGCTTCAGCCCACGTGACGAGTGCGCGTCTGAGGTCGGGTCTGCAAAGCGTCTGTGACGAATCCTGGCCGGTCAGAACTTCACAGTCTCCAGCGCCAGCAGGCTCGATCACGCGTGCGGCGCTCAGCGGCACCAGGTGTTTTTCAATCATCCACGGGGGCGACAAAAACCAAACCAGCATGGCCATGGCCCCGAGCAAATTGCTCAAGCGCTTAACCCGATGCGCTTCTCCGTGTAGCAATTGACGCGGCTCGGCGCGGTGAACAATCCAGCGAATAAAGTAGATTCCACGCTCAGTCAGACCTCGAAACACAGCCAGCGCAATCACCAATGGACCAACAGCAAAAGCCAACGACGCAATGGCGGTTGTGGGTGCATCAATTTCCGCCACCCAATCAGGCCGCGCCGCAACGCACACCAGCGCGGCAAAACTGCAAGCAAGTGAGAGTACGGCAAATGGCCAACCAAAAGGCGAGCAAGCCAAAATCTTCGTGGCTCGGAATTTGGACATCCAGCCTGGAGCCCCGAAGGCATTCATCCACCGGAATTCCGTGCGGTAGATCACGAAAACGAACAGCAAACCAACAAGCCCAAAGCTTAAGAGTTCTGCGCCCAACAAGCTCAGCATAATGCGTCCGCTGGCGATCGAGAACAGTATCGGCAACAATGTAATTCCACCAGCCGCCAGCAACGCAAGGCGTGGCGCCCACTCGTAGCTCCAGTCGGCATAGTATTCCCCCCGGACATGCAATAGGCGGGGTGTCTGCGTAACATGGTCTTCGGTTCCGCCAGCGTGGGATTGCTTGACACGCTTGATACGGTTTTTGTCAGTCTCACCTTGGTCGCGTTGAGCCGTGAGCGCCGCCCGCGTCCAGAACCATGCACTCAAACCCAGCAGCGTTGCCGCCAGCGCGAACAAGAATGGCCGCGCCGATATAGTCAGCTTCCAGATAGGCACCTCCATGCCGGCAAACATGTCAGGCATTTGCGGAGGTAGCCAGACAGCCAAGAGTGCACCAAGCGGCACCACAATGCCGATAGGCTCTTCAACCCATCGCCGCATCAGTTGGTCTGACATTTTGAGGGCGCGTACAAAAGCCATGAGAAACCCGTGAGCTATCAGGAACGCGCGAATCACTTCGCAGGCATGGCGCTATTGTTGCGGGCGCTTGGCACCAGGTCCAAACAGAAAGGGCGGAGGACCACGCCCCCGCCCATGAAAAACGCAGATACAAGTGGGATATCAGCCTGATTTCTGCACGCCGTCGATGGTAATCTTGCGGGCATGACCCAGCGCAACGCCGTAGGGCGTTTCGGTCATGATTTTGACCGGGATAATGAATTTTTTCACCGGACCGCCCGACGAGCTCTCAATGGTCGCAAACCATGCCGTAATCGAAGGCACAGTTTTACCTTTGTTGAGGTTGGGTTTGAATCCGGCGAGTTGTTTGTAGATGACGGTGCATTTAATAGCTGGACCTGAGTACCCTCCGTCCGACTTCACCTTGTCTTGCCCCTCGAACTTCAGTTCGATGTCATAGCGGCGCCGCCCGTCGAAAACGCGCACTGTGTCGCCGCAAGGCTTCGAAGTGGAATGCGAAACGCCCGAAAGAGAATAAACGATACCGGACAGCGGGTCGAGCGTGCCGCGCTTCTGATCCTCTGTCACCGGAAACCGGGCCACATTATATTCCGGTTCCGCAAAAAGCTCGATCCCGGCTGTGGTATAAGTCAGATCGACTTTCTGGTTTTGCTTTTCGTTATTCGTGTTCGAATTGTATTTTTTTGGCAGCAGTCCCGTGTTGGCCACGACGCCGGTTGAACTTGCGTCGATGATCGCCTCATAAAAAGAGTTGACGACGCCGGCCGTTTTTAGTCGTGACACCGCGGAATACGAATTTCCGGTGAAACTTGTCTTCAATCCCACGTTGCCCAGGTTAAAGCCGCCGAGATAGACCTGCCACACGAGTTGAACAGTACTTGTCGCGCCTTGAGCAGGGGCACCAGCGGCCATAGGCGTCACGGCCTCTTCTGCGTGCGCTATGACTGGCAGAATGATAAGACTTGTCGCAATCAACAGGCGTTTTAGCATTGGCAAGCAACCCTCATATTGATCTGGAACCAACAGAATATAGCAACGAAAGCCAGCGGACTATATGTTCGTCGACCATGGTTGAATTGTGGCGGAAATCGGCATTGATCTACAAGCGGCATTCGTCACCAACATCATGAACACCCCTTCATCGGACAACACAAAAGCCAAGGATTTAGCCACTTCGCTCGTAAACGGCGATCGCCGGTCGCTTGCGAAATCTATCACTCTGGTTGAGTCGCGGCGCCCGAAGGACGCGGCTGCGGCCAGTTTGCTTATAAATGCCGCGCTGCCCCACGCTGGCCGCACCGTACGCATCGGACTGTCTGGGGCGCCCGGCGTCGGCAAGTCTTCGTTCATTGAAGCCTTTGGAACCTGGCTTATCTCACAAGGAAAGCGCGTGGCCGTGCTCGCCGTTGATCCCTCGTCGCGCCGGACGGGCGGTTCAATTCTTGGTGACAAAACACGCATGGTCAAACTTGCGCAGAGCCAGAGCGCATTCATCAGGCCGTCACCGGCGGGCACAACATTGGGTGGTGTGGCCCGGCGCACGCGCGAATCTATAATTCTCGTCGAAGCAGCGGGCTTTGATGTGGTGCTGGTTGAAACGGTAGGCGTAGGACAATCCGAAACGGCAGTCGCCGACATGGTTGACATGTTTATTGTCCTGGTTTCGCCGTCCGGCGGCGACGAGCTTCAGGGCACCAAGCGCGGCATCATGGAGCTGGCAGATTTGGTCATTGTCACCAAAGCCGATGGCGATCTCATGCCGGCGGCTACTCGCACTGCAGCCGAATACACGGTCGCATTGCATCTCATGAAGCCAAAATTCAAAAATTGGTCGCCCGCTGTGGCACTGGTCTCCAGCACGTTGAGGACGGGCGTCTCCGAAATATGGACCGAGGTTCAGAAATTCGAGCGTCATCTTAACGCCTTGCAGGAATGGGACAATCAGCGCCGCCGCCAGAAAATCTCCTGGCTATGGAACGAGTTACGCGAGGGCCTCCTTGGTTTGCTGACCGAAAACGTGGAAATAAAGGCGGAATTGACCCTTTTGGAGAAAAAGGTCGCAGGCGGCAGCATGGCGCCACCCGTTGCAGCCAAGGTTATCTTGTCCCGGGTGCTCGGCAAATCTTGACGCCTCCCCGAGGCTCTACTATAGCTCCGCCCCTTCCGCGCGAAGCGTCCCGCTTGCGCGGTTTCTCGTTTTATTTCTCGGATGACAGGAATTTTCTTTATGGCACGGCGCTGCGAGCTTACGGGCAAAGGGGTTTTGAGCGGACACAATGTCAGCCATGCCAACAACAAGACCAAGCGCAAGTTTCGCCCCAACCTTGCCGAAGTTTCGGTGATGTCCGACAGGCTCGACCGGTCCATCCGTTTGCGAATCTCGAAGAACGCACTACGCTCGATCGATCACAATGGCGGCCTCGACAACTTCATCGTCAAGTTGGGCGATGACACGATGTCCATTCGCGCCCGGCGCTTCAAGCGCGAAATCGTGCGCGCCACCACAGCGAAAGCAGCCCAGGCGTAAGGTCCGGGAATTCGGTTCACATGCGGAGCCAGGCAAATCGTCTGACCGGTGCGCCTGAAATTGTGGTTTCACCGGCGCGCTCGCCAGCGCGGTTCTTCACGCGGATCGCGCAAAATTTTTCCATTCTTACCGTGCCCACCATTGTCACAGCCGTCACGCTCATTATTGCCTGGCAATGGCGTGAGCAACCATTCCCGCTCTTTGACGGTGTGTTGAGTCCCGCCAACAGTCCAGACCTTCACCCCTCCAATTGGCTGAGCTGGGGACATGCTGCGGTTCCGGTGGTATTTCTCATAACAAATCTCGTCAACCGCCGTTTCGGAGAGGACTATGCAATTGCACACGTCTTCGTATCATCGGCGTTTGCTGCGGCTGTTACACTCGCGGTGATGGCTGGATATGTGTCGTTGACGCCGCCATACGTTCACGCGCCTCCATTGCGGGTGGCGTCGTCGTTCTTTGCAGCTTTGGTTTTGGGCCAACTGGCCGGCGTCTACGTGTTTGACCGCACCAGAGGGGTTGCGTGGTGGAATGCGCCCGCTTATGGCGCGTTGACAAGTTCATTTGTCGCCATGCCGCTGTTTTATTGCGTGGCATACTTTGGTACGGGCTGGGATTGGGTCAATCACCTGTCCATAGACCTTGGACTCAAGGCGCTGGCGTCGTTTGCGCTGCTTATACCCTACTTCCTGTTGCGCCGAATTGTGCCGCCACGACCCGGACTTGGGGGATTCTAACCGTCCGCCGTTTCGATCAGGCCAAACGGCCGATAGCCGACGCCAGCGTCACATAGACCTTGCCTGTTTGCGACGTCAGATAGGTTTCAACCAGGACGTTCTCGCGGTCACTGTGCGACGTTTGCTCGAGCAAGGCCTCAAACACCTGGACATAGCGATCTACCGTGTCCCTGAACTCACGGTCATCGCGGTATTTTTGTGCGATCAAACGCGCATGCTCGGCTCCAAGCACACTTGCCAACCGGCGCGCGAATACATTGCGTTCGCCATTGCGATAGCGCCGCACAAGGTCAAGCGGTGGATCGTCTTCAAGGAACCGGCTGAGGTCGATCGCCAAGGCTTGCAGTGATTCGATCATATGGCGAGCCGAAGTAGGGTGCGGTAGAGGTCCTGTTGTACTCTCGCGAGTCTGTGGTTGAGCGCGCACGGGAAGTTGAGGCCGTTGCTGTGCCGGTTGCGTCTGAGGCTGCTGCAAAAGGTGAGAGTGCGGCGGCTCAGCCTGCCCAAGCCTGTCGCGGCCTTGATCGGCCCTGACATCACTACGTCGCGGCGGTTGCGGAATACGGCGATCACCGTCACGCGCTTCTGCCGCCGCGAGCAATGCTTTCATATCCCAGCCGCCGCGATCATCAGCCGGCAAATCTTGCGCGTTGAGGGGCTGCCGGATAGGCCGCTTTGCCAATCCAAACCATCCGCGCTGATCGCCATTGTCCACCGGCGGCAAGTGCCGGGCATTGTGGGAAGGGGCTTGCGTCCGATAGTTCGGAGCTGGCTCCTGCGCCGGGGGTGGAATGTTGAAATCTGGAACTTGTCCAGGCTGAAATTGGGGCACCCTGAAATGTGGCACGGCAGGTGGGACGCCATCGTGTACATGTGGCGCTCGCGGCGTTTGCGGATGCGCAGGTTGCGGGGTCTGGACTGGGTGCGTTGCTGGCAACGGAGCGCTGAGCTGCGCGGGTTGTTGCCGCGCCATTTCAATGGCTTGCACCCGGTCAAAGGCTGAACTCAAGCGCTCAGTCAAATCATTCATTCCCAACGCCTGCTGATCCAGCAACAAGCGCAAGTTCCTAGCCTGGGTTGCAGCTTCGGTCGGCAACTCGTGCAACATTTTCGAGAGGCGTATTACGGTACTCTCAATTTGCTGAGAGGCCGTGGTCGCCGTATCTCGCAATCCCATCAGAACCGTTCCCAGCCGGCCAGCCGCATCAAATGAGCTGTCGCCGGCAGAGCGGATTGTTTGCATCGCTTGCTCAAGTCCCGAAGACGTAAGTTCGCTGGACGTCCGAAGCTTTTCGGCTTCGCGGGCAAACAGCTGCGTTGTCTCGACAATACGCTGCGCCATGATTGCGGCCGTGTCGTCAAGCCGTCGTGCCCCTTCCATCGTGAAGGTACCAATTTTCTTGGTCTCGTCGGTCATCGAAATGACGAGCTTGTTCATCCCCTCCCGTTGATAGTCCAACGCGCGGGCCATGTGGTCGTTTTCTTGCTTGAGCCGGTCGATGGTATCAGCCAGCGCCGCGCGCTGTCGTTCATGCCGCGCAACGACTTGTTCTGATCGTGCTGCTGCCGCCTCCGATGCCGCGTCCAGGCGCTGCGCTTGCCTCTCAATTTCTTTGCCGGTTTCAAGCGCTTTAGCCGAAACGTTGTGTGAGGCCGACTGCAGCGTTGAAATCAATCCGGCAATCGCGCCATGCTCGGCATGAAGGCTCTCACTCGCTGTTCGTGCCGCCGCTCGCGCGTCTTGTAATTTTGAAGTCAGAGTTTGAGACGCCGTCAATACCACCGTGTCCAACGCCTGCGTAAACTGGGCCAGCTTTTCGCGCTCTGCTCCCAATTTCCCAGTCGCGATCTCGACACGCTCTTGGGCAGCCAAGGCGGTTCGTTCGATAAAGGAAAGCCGCTCGTTCGTGGCCACTTCAAGTGTGGCCATGCGTGCTGTTGCAGATTCAACTGCCGTGTTGAACACCTCAAGCTCGCGCCGGATGGCGCGTCCAAGCCTGGTCAGATTACGGGCGGCGTGTTCTTCCGGCTCTGCCAAATGCGAGGCGACGATCGCAAGCGACGTCGATTGGCGTCGCATGATTTTTGCTTCACGCGCCAAAATAGCGATCAAAATCGCCAGGGCAATCGGAACAATGATCACTGCCGCAATCAAATAATACCACTCATTCGCAAGCGTCAATAGTCGGTCGACGCCGACCAGGCCCACGGCATATGCACCAATTCCCGCGACCCAGAACGCTGCGAAGAATAATGATGCCCAGACAATGAGACCGCCAGACTCCAGAGGTACATGCACCGGTGAAACTTCAACGTCAGGTGGGTCCCGCGTGTCCTTGGCGGGCGCGCGCTCACGCGCCAGCCGTGCGTCGGCCTGAGGGGAGGCCTGGATCGGCGATTCGGTGTCGGCGTGGACTTTTGCCGGCTCAACGCGTTGCATTTACGATTCTCAAATCCAGCCGCTTGACTGCCTGGAACGAATACTGGTCCGGAATGAACCCTCGTTAACCAAAAACTTACCATTTTTTTTTGAAATGCGCATCGAAGAAGATTCGCCACAGTGCAAGGGCTTGTGGATCGAAACACTTTCGACGTCAGAGGCTTAGGAAAAATAAGTTAACGAACGCGGCGGTTCAGAACTATATATTTATGCAGGCCTTCCGGCCCGGGTGACAGATCGATTCGATAGGTGCACATCAGGACGAAGCATCTGATCTTCAAAGGAGAGCGCCGATGTCGATGTTGATCTCTGCCGCAGTTTTCTTCCTGTCAATTCACTTGCTCATTGCTGGAACAAAACTCAGGGATATTATTGTCGAAAGGCTTGGTGAGCGCGGGTATCTGGCGGCGTTCTCGCTCGCAAGCCTTGCTGGCATCGTTTGGCTTGTTTTGAGCTACAACGCTGTCAGCAGTGCAGGGGCGCCAATACTGTGGGATTTTGGACCGGCGGTCACGCATCTGGGAATTATTGTGATCGCAATTGCATTTTTCTTCGGAGTCTCGGGCCTGCTGACACCCAATCCGGCATCCGTTGGAATGGAAAATATCGCACGCGAACTGGGCGCAGTGACGGGCATTCTTCGAATCACACGTCATCCATTTCTTTGGGGCGTGGCGGTTTGGTCAGCGTTTCATCTTGCCGCCAATGGCGACGCGGCGTCAGTTGTATTCTTCGGGACCTTTTTAGGTCTTGCCGTTTTAGGCACGTTTTCAATCGACGCGAAACGAAAGCGAAAACTGGGAAGTGACTGGAAGAATTTTGCGCAAGCCACGTCCAACCTTCCTTTTCAGGCTATCTTTGCCGGGCACAACACTTTGGTCCTGAGCGAACTGCTGACCTATCGCCAACTGATAGCCCTGTTGGCATTTGCGGCTGTATTAGTGGGTCACGCATGGGCATTTGGCGCCTCACCATTTCCAGGCGGATGGGTACCATTTTAGGGTTATTCTAACGCTACGTTAACGGTCTGGTTGCCACTCGCGGTTAGACTCTGGCCCGAATACTTGCGCAGGGATAGCACAGCCATGAGTTCCGTCGCGGTTGATTACAAGCATCTGAAAGTCCAGGCGGCCGATGATCTCGATGTCATGCGCGAGGTGCTGCAGCTCTTTGTTGTGCACAGCGCGCAAATGCTGGATGAACTTGACCGCACGACAGATGAAAAGCAGTGGAAACAGCTGATTCACACGCTTAAAGGATCTGCGCGGGGAATTGGCGCCTTCGACGTTGCGCAGGCGGCGGCTCACGCCGAGCTTTTCACGCTCGACAAAAGCAAAGTCGAACCATTGAAGCAAGCGTTTGCGGCGGCTCGGACCTTCATCACAGAAAATCCAATGTGATGCTCGTCACGTCTGTGTTTGACGATTGGCATGAGACCAGTTTGAAGCGGTAAAAGCGTCTGCTGGCTGAAAGTTGGAACTGACAAATGGCGTTCAAGGTCAAATTCTGGGGTACCCGAGGAACAATTGCGTGTCCTGGTCCCAATCATTTGGCTTATGGCGGCAATACCAGTTGCGTTGAAGTTGCGATGGGTGGACGCCGTGTCATTTTCGATCTCGGCACCGGCGTGCGCAATCTTGGGAAGTGGTTCGTGCGCAAGCAACAGCGTGAGGCGACGGTGTTGATGTCGCACACCCATTGGGATCACATCCAGGGGTTCCCGTTTTTTCAACCAGCCTTCAGCGATGGTCATCACTTCAGAATTATGGCCGGCCATCTCGACACTGGTTTGAGCATACAGGATGTGCTGGCCGGGCAGATGACCCACCCCTTCTTTCCGGTGCCCATTGATATCATGAAAGCAAAGATTGAATTCGTCGACTTTAAGTCCGGCGATTCATTCTTGATTGCGCCGGACATCAAAGTTCGCACGACGGCGCTCAATCATCCTGATGGCGCCACGGGTTATAGGCTTGAATACCAAGGCCGGTCCGTGTGTTACATCACCGATACCGAACATACGCCGGGCAAACCTGATGAACGGATTTTGGCTTTGGTGGAGGGAGCGGATCTGATGATCTATGATTCCACCTATACCGATCACGAGTTCCCGTCAAAACGCGGCTGGGGTCACTCGACGTGGCAAGAGGGGATGCGCCTGGCGCGCGCTGCCAATGTAAAGCGCTTGGCGATTTTCCATCACGATCCCGATCACGAAGACCATTTTATGGAAGAGATTGAAGCCACCGCCATGTCCGCATGGTCTGGATGCTTCGTCGCCCGCGATAATATGCGGATCAATTTGATTTGAGTTTATAGCCGGGGCGAAGCGCGCTCGACCAGCCCGCGGCTTGTCGCCATTTTATGTGTCAGCGTTTGATCTTCATGCGTCTGACGCCACGAAAGTAACATTTGCGCGTAGTGAAGCGTCGTGGCCGCGAACGCCGGTTCTGCCGCAAGATCGATGAACTCGCCCGGTCCGGCGTTCAGATCGAACAGCAACGGCTTTAGCCCCGCGAAATGAACATACTTGAAATGCTCATCACGTATAACGGCCAAATTGCACTGATGCAGCGTCAGGCCCAACGCTTTCTCGGCGCCGTCAAAACTTGCATCACGAAAATCGTACTCCCAATGCGCCTGCCTTCGCCAAGCCTGTGCGGTTCCCTGATGGATCCAATCCATCAACGAGCGCCCATCACATTGTGGCGGACACGCGCCACCAACGAAGTCGAGTAGAGTCGGCATGATGTCGACGTGCTCGGTAAACGCGGCGACGGCGGCACCTCGAGTCTTATCGGCCTCGCTGCGCGGATCGCGCACAATCAACGGCACCGCATAGGATTGGTCGAAGTAACCGGTCTTTCCCAAAAGCCAATGATCGCCCAGCTGTTCGCCGTGGTCGCTGGTAAAAATGATCAGCGTCTCGTCCCACAGCCCTTCGTGCTTCAGATGATCGAACAACCGGCCCAAATTCTCGTCGACTTCGCTCATCATGCCAAAATAAACGGCACGCATGCGATTGAGTTTCCTGGCATCCTCTGGCGCCAGATAAAGGGGATGATTGAGTTGATAGGCCAGCCACGGATGCTGCATTGCCTCAAGCGTTGCGCTGGTCGCGCGCAAGGGCGGCGGCAAGGTTTCAGGGTCGTAGAGCCGGTTCCATGGCTCCGACGCAATCCACGGCGGATGCGGGCGAAACAAAGACAGGTGAAGTATCCAGGGTTCCCGCCTGCGTTCACTGACATAGTCGATGGCTTGATCGACATGCCACGCTGTGTCGTTGTCCTTGGCACGCACCGCCCAGGGTTTGGGATACGCCGCGCCATCTTCGTAGTCAGCGCCGCTCTCTCGCATCCAAAGCACAAAGCGTTCCTCGCTCGGAAGTTCGTAGCCGCAGGCGCGAAGATACGCCGCCCAAGGACCCGGTTGATCCATGCTGACATGAGCAACGGCGGTTAGGCCCGGCAAAACGTTTTCGTAGGTGCGCAACCGCGGATCGTCAGGTGCCACGTCTCGCGGATCGGGCGTCTGATCGGTGTAGCCGATCAGCGCCGGATCGTATCCGAGTTTGCGTGCTTCAATGGCCCAATTAGTGTGACGGCCGTCGAGGGGAGTTCCATTCATTGCCACCCTGTGATTGTGCTGATAGAGGCCCGTATGCAAAGTCGCCCGGCTGGGCGAACACGGCGCAGTGTTCGCAAAGTGGCGCGTGAAGAGTGTTCCTTCGCGCGCGAGGGCATCAAGCACCGGCGTCCGCACGACGCGATGTCCAAGCGCCGAAAGACAGTCTCCGCGCCATTGGTCTGCCGTGATGAAGAGAACGTTCTTCGACCGGGTCATTGCACCGCGAGTTTGGCACGGGGCGTAGTTCGATTCACCTCGTCGAATACGTCAAACTCATGGGCGATGCATCCCTCCATCAATTGCCGCCATACGGGTTCGGCAATGGAATACGGGAAGTCCTCGCGGGCGCAATTTGCCTTGACCTTCATCAGCACATCTGTGATTCGGGCTTCGTCGCGAACTGTTTTGCGATCCGCTTTGATGTGCCCAGCGCGTTCGATATAGGTCAACCGCTGCGCCAGCAGGCGCACCAAAGCACGGTCAATTCTGTCGATTTCACGCCGGATATCAGTCATCGAAGCGCAGTCAACTGCAGGCGAACCTTCAGGGTTGGGCGAAAGTGCTTGCATCGTGATCAATCCTCTTGTTTTTCGCCGGTCGATTGCGGATATGGCCGTCAAAACGCTGGATCGCAACGCGTCATCCCGACGCGCGAATGGTGTGCCGACAGTTGAAATATCTTGGCACCACCCCATTTCTACATGTAAGTTTGAGCCAATATAAAGAATAACACTTTTGGAATGTAAATATGACTGAAAGAGTCGCAGCGCCAGGTGGTATCCACAAGACCGACGTCGTCATCATTGGCGCCGGGCCAATCGGTTTGTTCGCGGTATTCGAGCTCGGCTTGCTCGATTTGAAGTCGCATCTCATCGACATTCTGGACCGGCCAGGCGGGCAATGCACGGAGCTGTACCCCGAAAAACCGATCTACGACATCCCGGGCCTCGTTGAAGTGACCGGGCAGGGCCTTACCGACCGATTGATGGATCAAATCAAACCGTTCGGGGCGACCCTCCATGTCGGCCAAATGGCAGAGTCGCTGGAGAAGGCGGGAGAAGGGTGGCGCATCACCACAGATGCGGGGACACAAATAGAAGCCCGCGTGGTTGTTGTCGCCGCCGGCGGCGGCAGCTTTACGCCGAAAAAGCCACCGATCCCGGGTATCGAGTCCTACGAAAACACCTCGGTATTTTACGCCGTTCGCAAAATGGATCGCTTCCGCGACAAGATTGTTGTCATCGCGGGCGGGGGAGATTCGGCGCTCGACTGGGCGCTAAATCTTCAGCCAATCGCCAAGAGACTTGTCCTGGTGCACCATCGTGATGGCTTCCGCGCAGCGCCTGACAGCGTCAACAAAATGCGCGCATTGGTCGCTGAGGGCAAAATGGAGTTTCATGTTGCAAGCATAAAGTCACTCAGAGGCGCCGAAGGGAAATTGCAAGGGGTGGTACTCAACAACAAGGAGCGCGGTGACTATGAAATACCAGGAGAGATGCTGCTGCCATTTTTCGGCTTGACGATGAAACTGGGACCCGTCGCGAATTTCGGCATCAATCTGCATGAAAACCTGATCCCGGTCGACACCAGTAAATTCGAAAGCAACGTGCCGGGATTATTTGCTATCGGCGATATCAACACCTATCCCGGCAAACTGAAGCTCATCCTGTCGGGTTTCCATGAAGGCGCATTGATGGCACAACAGGCGTTCCGCTATTGCCGCCCGAATGAGAAGCTCCGCTTCCAGTACACAACGTCGTCGTCAAGTCTGCAAAAGAAACTGGGCGTCGCATGAAACTCATTGTCACCGATCGCACGGGGAATATCCACGAACTCGACGCGCGCGACGACTGGAGCGCCATGGAAGTCATTCGCGACGCGAATCTGCCCCTCTCAGCCGAATGCGGTGGCGCCTGCGCCTGCGCCACCTGTCATGTGTACATTGACGGCGCGTGGAGTGAAAAACTTCCGTCAGCCGCCCAACAAGAAATAGACATGCTCGATTTCGGCGTCGCGGTTCAGGACAACTCCAGACTGTCGTGCCAGATCAAAATGGCGCCCGGATTAGATGGCCTGAAAGTGACCCTCGCACCTGAGAGTCTGTAGCCGGTCTGTAAGCTGGACGGTGCAGGACAGAGGGAGGTCGAGTCGAACGCATGTTCCGCGTCCGCGCTCACTCTCCAGCCTCAATTGGCCGCCATGAAGCTCAATCAGCGATTTGACGATTGGCAGTCCAAGCCCTGTACCTTCGTGCCGTCGCGAATAACTGTCATCGACCTGAGAGAAAGCCGCGAGCGCCTTGGGAATATCGGCAGGGTCTATGCCTATTCCGGAATCGCTGACCTGCACTGTCACGCCGCCGCAGCCGCGCCTGAAAGCCGACAACACAATTCTGCCCCCGGCAGGCGTGAATTTTAGCGCGTTCGAAAGCAGATTTACGATCATTTGAACCAACGAGCGCCGGTCGGCGCGCACCAGCGGAAGGCCGTGCTCGATGTCCAACTCAACGCCGCCCTCGGCCTTTCGTTCACGCGTCGCAGCAATGCGCATCGCAGTTTCCGCAATCTCGGCAATGCTCAAGGGTTCAAACCGCAATTCGACTTTACCCGCCTCGATTCGCGACAGGTCCAGAATGTCGCCGATCAGCTGCAACAGATGCGTTCCACTTTCATTGATGTGGGATGCATACTCCCCGTAACGCTGGTCGCCCAGCGACCCTAG
>VFKO01000473.1 GCA_009885515.1 Rhodobiaceae bacterium
CTTCGTAGTCGAGCAACTGCGAGGCTTTCGGCAGTTGAACGCCTTCGAACGGCGGATTGACGGAGGTTGGCATCTTCGCGAACCAGACTTGTTCTTCCGGCGTCTTCTGACTGCTTTCGGCGATGTGATCGGCGTAGTTCAAGCCGATGGCGAGCACTTTGCCGGGGCGGGGCACGGGCGCTTCGAGTTTGACAGCGCTTTGGGCGAAGTCCGCTTTGCGGGTGGCTGCCCGTTCGACGGTGGCGCGGACGGACGCCCATTGGGTGATGAGGCCGATCATGTCGCGCGGTAAATCGGGGTCGGCTTTCTTCAGATCGATAATGCCGCCTTCGACGGCGAGGCCAATGCGCGTGCCTGCGGTGTCGGTGAATGTGACAAGTTTCATGTTCTCTCTCCTTAGGGCTTGTCCATAAATAACTACTGCATTGAGACTTCAGAAGTCGGCTAAAACAGCAGAAATGCACTCCTGGCCGACTCACTTATTTATGGACGGGCCCTTAACCCATGTTTGGGGGCATCTTCATGCCCCATTGAACGCCCATCAGATCCTGCGGCGTCGCCTCACGACTGCCCCAGCTTGCGGTCATCAGGTCGCCGTCGGTCCAGTGTTCCAGCACGTGGCCCCACGGGTCGCGCCAATAATCGAAGATCTGCCCGCCCAGGATGTGGCGGCCGACGCCCCATTGGGCTTCGTGGCCCTTCTCTTTCAGAAGGTCGTGGCCGCTCATCAGGTCGTCCATGTCGACGACTTCGAAGGCGGCGTGATTGAACTTCGGCGTGCCAGTGCCGAGCATGAACAGCGTGTGATGATCGGCTGGCTGGTCGCCGCGGTCGCAGCGCATGAAGGCGCCGAGTGCGAATTCGGGCGACAGCTTGATTTCGTCGGAGGTGATGAAGCCGAAGCGTTCCTTGTACCAGGCTTCGCTGACGCGGAAGTTTGAGACGTTGAGGACGCAGTGACCCAGGCGCTTGATGTGCGAGGCGCCTTGGCCGACGAGCTTTGGCGTGTTTTGGCGGGGTTGCTTGCGTGCGTCGTTGATCAGCGGTGCGGGTGGGATTGCGGCTGCAGGCATGGTTTCGCGGCCGGCGACGACTTCAACGATGAAGCCGTCGGGATCTTTCAGGCGCACGACTTTGCCGCCGCCGGGACCGTCGAGCGCTTCGACCTTCGTGTCCTGCGATTTGGCAAGTGCTGCGAGGTCGTCGAGCGAGCGGGCTTTGAATGCTACGCCCGCAAAGCCCGTTTCGCCTTTGTGGGTGACGTGCAGGAACGGATCGGCGCCTTGGCCGCGCACGTAGAGCGCGTTCGCGTCGCGCCGGGCGGTCGCAAGGCCGAAATCGGCGAGGAACGCTTCCATTTTGTCGAGATCGGGCGCGGTAAAGCGCACATAGGCGATATCGTCGACTTTGATCATGGGGTTTGCTCCTTTTTGCGAGTGTTCATAGCGGTCCTGGCAAGGCGGGTGGCGTCGGCCTGCTTTAGTCCGAGGGCGACGAGGGCGGTGGCTACAACTTCGGCGGCGAAGGCATAAGGCTCGCTCACGCGGCGTGTCGAGTCCGACAAGTGCATGCCCGCCGACATGGCGATGCCGATAGTGGCCACCACCGCCGCATTGATGGAGGCAATGGAAAAGCGCTTCGCCTTTGCGCCGATGACTATGTCGCTGCGGATGCCGGCGTTGATGGGCGTATCGGGATCGACGGCGCCGGGGATCAGGCGCAACAGCGCGCGGGCGCGCACGGGTTGAGCGATGGCGAAGACGAACAGGGACGAGAGGCCGTTGGCCATGCGCACGGCGGCATCCATGACGCCCACGTTCGTCGCGGTGATCTTGTCTTCGAGTTCGACGCGGATGCGTTTGCCGATGGCGGCTGCGAGATCGTCCTTGTCGGCGAAGTGCGTGTAGAACGTACCTTTTGCGACGTCTGCTGCTTCGGTGATTTCGTCGATCGAAAGCGCATCGAGGCCGCGTTCGGCGACGAGGCGCTCAGCGGCGGCGACGATTTCGCCGTGCGTGCGTTCGCGCTTGCGCAAGGCGCGGGGCTGGATCGCGGGCTGGTTCATAATTGACCATTTAGTCATATTTGACTGAATAGTCAATATTGAATTTTACCAGGCGTGCCGGCTTGCGGGATTAGCGGCCGGTGATGGCTTGTCGCTTGGCGACGGCGCGTTGGAGTTGGAGGCGCTCCTGGACGGTGAGCGGGCGTTTGAGCGCTTCGCCGCTTTCGGCGATGCGGGCGGGCTGAAAGACGTCGTGGACGCGGCCGCCGCCGCTGCCACTACCGGCTTTGCTTTTGACCGGGATATCGATTGTCCAATGGCGCACCGGACCGGAGTCCAGATGAATGAAGTGGTTGTCCGGATACCAACCGACGCCGCCACGCGACATTTTCTTGGCGAGGCCTGCGGCGGTTTTGAGTTTGGAGTCGAGTGTGATGTCGATGGCGCGACCTGCGATGTGCTGGCTTTTCTCGGCGACGCCGAAGATGCGGGTGGCCAGCATCTCGTTGGTTTTTTTGGTCCGATAGCCTGAAAGAATGGTGGCGCGCGGGTGTCCGGAATTGTCGATGACGTCGGCGAGGAAATCCAGGGTTTCGACGAAGAGAGGTCCGCGCACATCTTCATGGTGATCGCGAAGCAGGTGCGACAAGTCGATCATGGCGTCGGGCAGGGGCCCAAGTTCGTCGCGATAGGGGCCGGTGAAACTTTCACCGGTGTGGGCGTGGCGCAATGACAGGCGCCGGGGCTTTGAAGTCGAAGGGAACATGGAGTGTCCGCCCTCGATCAAAATGCGCGCAGAGGCGCTCGACCCGAAGACGAGCGTCAGGCCTGCTGCCAGTAGAAGATCGCGCCGTTTGAGTTGCATTGTGATTATATTCAACCTTCCATCGGAAGGATTATACTCCAAAATCGATCAAATTTCCGTTGCCGTCTGCCGCAGGCGGTTTTCCACCCAATTTGGGCGCAAATGCTACGGTCTTGCCAGTTCCACAAAGATGGGCTCCAGTCGCTTTTTTGCAAGTGGCGGCACGTAGGTGGCCTTCACGGCGGCAAGGTTGGACTTGTCATTGCCGACTAAAACTATGCCCACCATACCCATGCCAATGTGGGGCGTGCATTTGTAGAGATAGATGCCAGGCTTTTCAAATTTGAAATTGACGTCTTTGCTCATCGGAGAGGTGAAGAGCGGCACGCCTGCCGGTACAGCGCCAGCGACAAAGGCGACGTTGTGGCCAGACTGGGAGGCTTTCCACTTGACGGTGTCACCTCTATTAACGCGGATGAGACCGGGTTTGTAGACGTTGCCGAGGTTTGCCGTCTTGTCGCGGCTGAGCATTTCGACCACGACTTCGGCGGCGCTGGACGTAGACGCCGTCAAGGCCAGAATAATGCAGGCAGCTAAAAACTTTCGCATGGACATATTTTTCCGTTACCACTCAGCCATGAGTTAGTTGTGCCGGCGCCAATCATCAAGGCTGCGGCCTGTCACACCGCCGTGGCGCGTGAGCGCACCCAGTCTGCGACGATGGATTCCAGTACCGGCAGCGGGACGGCGCCGTTTTCCAACACCGTATCGTGATACTTGCGGATATCGAATTTTGCACCCAGTTCGGACTTGGCGCGTTCGCGCAATTCCAGGATCTTGTTCTTGC
>VFKO01000045.1 GCA_009885515.1 Rhodobiaceae bacterium
CGGTGCGGCACCATCGCGTCATCACCAAGCCGGCGTTTCCGGTCAGCCTCATAGTCCTGGTAATTTCCTTCGAACCACTCGACGTGACTGTCGCCTTCGAACGCCAGCATATGCGTGGCGATCCGGTCCAGGAACCAGCGGTCATGGCTGATCACCATCACACAGCCTGCAAACTCCGTCAGTGCATCTTCAAGCGCCCGAAGCGTTTCGACATCAAGATCGTTCGTCGGTTCGTCCAGCAGCAGTAAATTGCAATGCGATTTCAGCATTTTGGCCAAATGCACACGATTGCGCTCACCACCGGATAGTTGACCGACTTTCTTCTGCTGATCCAGTCCCTTGAAATTGAACGCCGAAACATAGGCCCGGCTCTGCATCTGCCGCTTGCCCAGTTCCAGAATATCCAGCCCGCCGGAGATTTCCTCCCATACCGTTTTCTTCGCATCCAGGGACTCGCGCGACTGATCCACAAAGCCCATCACGACGGTATCGCCGATTTTCAGCGTCCCGCTATCCGGCTTCTCCTGGCCCGTCAGCATACGGAACAACGTGGTCTTGCCCGCACCGTTCGGGCCGATAACGCCGACAATGCCGCCCGGTGGCAATTTGAAATTCAAATCATCGATCAGCAAGCGCTCGCCATAGGCCTTGTTCACCGCCACAGCCTCAATCACCGCCCCACCAAGCCGCGGACCAGGTGGAATAATGATCTGGGCATCGCCGGTCTTGGCGTTGTTGGCTTGCGCCAGCAAATCTTCGTAGGCCCGCACGCGCGCTTTGGACTTGGCCTGCCGCGCCTTGGGGCTGGCGGCAATCCATTCGCGTTCGCGCACCAAAGTCTTGAGCCGCGCCTCTTCCCCCTTCGCCTCAACTGCCAGCCGCTTTTCCTTTTGCTCAAGCCACGACGAATAATTGCCCTCGTAGGGAATCCCCTGCCCCCGGTCGAGTTCCAGAATCCAGCCGGTGACATTGTCCAGGAAGTACCGGTCATGCGTCACCAGCACGACGGTGCCTTTGTACTCTTTCAGATGATGCTCAAGCCACGCCACCGACTCTGCGTCCAGATGGTTTGTCGGTTCGTCCAGCAACAACAGGTCCGGCGCTTCCAGCAACAACTTGCAGAGCGCGACCCGGCGCTTTTCACCGCCCGACAATTTACTGACATCGGCATCGCCCGGCGGACAACGAAGCGCATCCAGCGCCTGTTCGATCTGACTATCGAGGTCCCACAGACCCAGCGCATCAATCTGGTCCTGCAGCTTCGCCATCTCGTCCGCGGTTTCGTCGGTGTAGTTGGCCGCAATCTCATTGTAGCGATCGACAATCGCTTTCTTGTGCTTGACCGCGCCCATCACATTTCCAAGCACGTCTTTGGTCGCGTCAAGCTGGGGCTCTTGTGACAAATACCCAACCCTGGCCCCTTCCGCCGACCACGCCTCGCCGGTGAATTCCGTCTCCATGCCGGCCATGATCTTCAGCAAGGTCGACTTACCCGAGCCGTTCAGGCCGATCACGCCGATTTTCACGCCCGGCAGAAACGACAACCAGATATCCTTGAGCACTTGCTTGCCGCCGGGATAGGTCTTTCCCAGCTGCTTCATCACATAGACATATTGGTAGGAGGCCATAAAAACCGCCGCTCTTTCACGATTAAGCCTGAGGCTCAGGAGGTGGAACGGCCTTCTAACGAAGTACCGGCCACGCGGCAAGACGCTACAAATCTCCCAAAATGCTTGCGAGTTGCCGTCGCTTGTGAAAACACTCCAAAGCGCCGGACCACTGGGGACCAATATGAGTTATGTCAATCGTACGCTTGGCACCAAAGAGAAGCTGCTCTTCTCGACCGGCTATCACTGGCTGTACTGGCTGGGCGTCAGCCTCCTGACCGCGCCGTTCGTGGCCGTTGCCATTGCAGGCCTGCCCTATGGAGCGTGGGATTATCTGTTCCTCGCCTTGACGGTTGTTCCCGCCTTCTTTGGCTTAGTGCGCTGTGTTCACGGTATCGCACTTGAAGTGGCCGTGACCACCGACCGCTTCGTCAAAAAAACCGGGCTTGTTTCCATCACCACCGAAGAAGTAAGCCTGGATAAGATCGAAGAAGTGAACGTCGACGAGACCATCTTTGGGCGCCTGTTCGGTTACGGCAACGTACAAGTCCACGGCACCGGCGCCGGCAATATCCGCGTGACCTTCATCCATGACCCAGTCCGCCTGCGCCGCGAAATCCAAACCGCCCGCGAACAGCTAAGGTCCAAGGGTGAAGTTTAGTACGCCCTGCCAAGCCGTAGATTGCGAAGCGAGCGAAGGGTGGTGGGCCCGGTAGGACTCGAACCTACGACCAGACCGTTATGAGCGGCCCGCTCTAACCAACTGAGCTACAGGCCCCACCGTTGGACGAAAAAGCCCTATATCAAACCTGTGATCAACAGCGAAGCGCTCAATATCGTGATCGCCCGTTCACGCAGCCGCTATCTTTGTCGCAGGTCCCGCCTTTGTTTCGCCCCGATCAACTCAGATATGATCTGGCTGAAGTGATCCAACAAAACCACAGGGGTGTATCATGAACCTTCGTACAATTGCCATCGGCGCCGCATTGGTCATCGTCGCAGCGCTCGCGGCCGCAATGCTGATCGGCCCGCGTCAGGGCATTTCGTCGTCCGATGACGCCTTGCCGCGCATTGTCAGCGTCTCGGGTCTTGGCGAAGTCAAAGCCCGCCCCGACATGGCGGCGGTCACGTCGGGTGTCACTTCGGAAGCGCCAACGGCGCAGGCTGCACTCGCCCGCAACAACGCAGCGATGACCGCCGTCATCGCCGCCCTCAAAAATGCCGGCGTGTCGCAAGACGACATCCAAACCTCGAACTTCAGCGTCTCCCCGCAATACCCTCCCTACCAGCCCGGACAATCAACGTCGCCGCGCATCAGCGGTTACCAGGTTTCCAATCAAGTGACAGCGCGCGTCAAAAATCTTGCCAAACTTGGTGCGATCCTGGACGCCCTCGTCCAGGCCGGCTCAAACCAGATCAGCGGCATCTCCTTCGACATCGATCAGCCAAAACCATTCCTGGACGACGCGCGCAAGAAAGCCGTTGCCGACGCCCGCGCGAAAGCCGAGCTTTACGCAACAGCTGCCGGTGCAAGCCTCGGACGCGTCATTCAGATTTCGGAATCGGCCGCCGTTGTGCCACAGCCAGTTCGTATGCGCATGGCCGAAGCATCTGCAGATGGTGGCGTTCCCATCGCCGTCGGCCAAAACACCGTTTCAGCAAGCATCAACATCACCTACGAAATCCAGTAAATTAAGGATCAGGCTTGTGGCATTGACCGCACACGCACACGTGCCACAAAAGTGACCGCACGCATGGGCGGGAACCGGTACGCTCCCGCCCAGCTCACAGGACGAGAATCCACGTGCGGTTAATATCCCTCATTGGCGCACTGATAGGTGCAGGCCTGGCGCTCCACGCCGCTGGTGCATCTGCCACCATTCGCGCCAGCGATCTCATTCCCCGCAAGCTGATATTCGGCAACCCCGAACGCAGCGCCCCTTACCTCAGTCCAGACGGCTCGATGATTGCCTATACAGCGGCCGTCGACGGGGTGATGAATGTGTGGGTTGCATCCCTAGGCAACCTTGAGGCCGCCCGTCCGGTCACGCACGACAGACACCGCCCCATCATGAAATTTCAATGGGCGATGAACGGAACGCATCTTTTGTATTCCCAGGACCGCGCCGGCGATGAGAATTTTCACCTCTATGCCGTGGACGTTGCCAACAACACCACCAAAGACCTCACCCCATACAATTCCGTTCGCGCCGAAATCATCGCCGCATCGCACGAACGGCCTGACGAAATCCTGGTTGGCCTCAATAACCGCGACAAGCGCTGGCACGATGCCTGGTTGATCAACGTTGTCACCGGTGACGGAGAATTGATCCAAAGGAACGAAGGGTTTGCAGCCTTCGTCGCTGACAATGACCTTTCAATTCGCCTGGCTTCAAGGCCCCTTCCAGGTGGCGGACAGGAATATTTGCGCCGCGAAAAATCGGCCTGGAAATTGTTCACGACCGTTCAAGGCGACGACTCACTGACGACTGAACCTTTGTTCTTTCGCTCTGACAACCAGTCGCTCTACTGGATCGACAGCCGCCACCGCGACAAGAGTGCGCTGGCGTTGACGGATGTTCACACGGGCAAGACGACAATTGAAGCAGAGTCAGACAAATCCGACATTGCCTACGTTCTCAAAGACCCGGTGACACACCAGATCCTAGCCGCCTCGTTCGAGTATGAACGGATGGACTGGAAAGCCCTCGACGCCAGCATGAAGCCGGACATCGCATTACTCAACAGACACGTGACGGGATATTGGTTCCCGCTCAGCCAGTCGAAGGACAACAACGCCTGGACGGTTTGGATCGACAATCCCGGCAAGCCGATAAAGTTTGCCTTGTACAACCGCCGTGAACGCTCGCTCAAAACGCTGTTCACCGCCCGGCCAAGCCTTGAGGGCGCACCGCTACCTGCAACCACACCGCACATCATAAAATCCCGCGACGGGCTCAATCTAGTCAGTTACCTGACCTTGCCGAAAAATATCGACACGCGCACCACCGGTATTCCGGACAAGCCGCTGCCGATGATCCTGATGGTGCATGGTGGACCATGGGGCAGAGACAGCATTGCTTACAACCCCACCGCCGCCTGGCTTTCCAATCGCGGCTACGCCGTTCTCGCCGTCAATTTCCGCGGTTCAACCGGATTCGGCAAAGCATTTGTCAATGCCGGTGACAAGGAATGGGGTGGCAAAATGCACCACGACCTCATCGACGCGGTCAAGTGGGCCATCAAAAAGCGCGTCGCCCAGAAAAATAGGATAGCGATTTACGGCGCCTCATACGGTGGCTACGCCGCCCTTGTCGGCCTCACCTCGACACCCAGGCAATTCGCTTGCGCGGTTGACATTGTCGGCCCGTCGAACTTGTCCACCATGCTCGCCAACATTCCACCGTACTGGCAGTCGTTCGCAGAGAACTTCAAGCGCCGCGTCGGCGACCCCTCGACACCCCACGGCCAGAAATTTCTCAATGCACGTTCGCCTCTTTTTCATGTCTCGAATATTCAACGCCCGCTCCTGATCGGCCAGGGAGCCAACGACCCCCGCGTGACCCAAAGCGAATCCGATCAGATTGTTCAGGCCATGAACCGCAGGAAAACGCCCGTCACCTACGTGCTGTATTCCGACGAAGGCCACGGCTTTGCCCGGCCGCAAAACCGCCTGTCGTTCAACGCCATCACCGAAACATTTCTAGCGCAATGCCTTGGCGGACGAGCCGAACCGGTTGGCAGCGATTTCCAAGGATCGTCCGTAGCCGTACCATCGGGCAAGGAACACATCAAAGGACTGGCCCACGCCCTTTCTCAACCCTGATTTCACAGCGGCACAACACTCGCCTTCAAAGGCCCTGCGCCGGGTTGCTCATGCCAGTGTGTGTTGTTGAGCACAGCGCCATCCGAACGCACCCGCGCCACTGCCGACAGATCAAGTTCGGCATAAAGCCATTGCGCTTCGTTGAGTGTGCCGCTGACGACAACGCCATCTTCTGGAAACCCAAGATCGGGCGGACCATATACGCCAGCGGCCCCCACATTCGTATTCACGGCAGGCGACCACAGCGCCTCGCCAACAGTCGGGGAGTGCACAACAAAACACTGGTTCTCGAGAGCCCGCGCCTGCGCCCCCACCCGCACCCGGTAATATCCATGCAGCGACTCCGTGCAGCTTGGAACCAGCACCATCGCGGCACCCGCATCGCTCATCGCACGCGCAATCAGCGGAAACTCGGCGTCGTAGCAAATGGCAATACCGAAGCAGCCGATGCTTGTGTCGAAGACACAGACACCGCGCCCGCCTTCGATCCGCCATGTCTCGCGCTCAAAGCGCGTCATCATCAGCTTGCGTTGTTCGGCAATCTTGCCCTTGGGGCTGATCACGCGCGCGATATTGAAGGCAGCACCCGTTGCGTCGCGCTTGGGCAAACTCGCGGCAACAACAAACACTCGGTGCCTCTCGGCAAGCTCCCCATGCAGTGCATCGATTTTGTCTCGCAACCCACCAACAAAATCGATCGAAAGCTGCAAATCGCTCCATATCTCGGGCGATGACATGCGGGCGAGTTCCATCGCCCCGTATTCGGGAAACAACAAAAGCTGCGCCCCATTTTCACTTGCGTCTTGAAACCAGCGCGTAAGTTTTTGCTCGTACACGGCCCAGGACCCGATCGCATCGATGGGATACTGCGCAGCAGCGACACGCACCTTCATGGCGTTAGCCTGATGTCGTCAGTCGTCCTTGCCGTCTGGCTTCGTCTTGCAGTCATCATCGTCCGTATCGTCTTTCTTTGCGTCGTCCCCATCGGGGCCGGCGTCCTCGCAGTCCCTCTTCTTATCCTTGTCCGAAGACCCAGCAACAGCGCTGACCGCGCCTGCCGCCACATCGACGGTCGTCTCGACGACTGTCGCCGTCACACTCACCGCTGCATCCACGACGGAAATAACGGCACAACCCGAAATCGCTACTGCCATCGCTGCAAGCAGCGCAAAGGTGAACACTCGCATGAACTCGAACCTCTCTCACGACGGCCGCGAGTGAACATCCCCGGCCGGTGCCGGTCAACAACCCAATTGAAATTTGCCGGTGTCAGTCCGCGTCTTTGAGCCGCCACGGCGGATAACGCCTCATTTCGGCCGCTCGAAACAGGCAAATCCGGTTACCGGCAGGGTCGCGCAAGTAGGCCTCTCGCCACAACCAGCGCTGGTCCACGGGCTCACTCTCAAACACAAGCCCCTTCGCTTTGAGGTCAGAAACCTTTCCGTCCAAATCGTCGTGCTCGAAATAGACCACGATCTGCCCACCAGTATTCACTGTCGACTCAAGGTGAATCGAAAAAGTGGATTCGCCATCCGGACATTCGAAACGGGCATACGCATCGCTCTCGACAATCAACCTCAGACCAAGCGCCCTGTAAAAACCGATAGACTCAACCACATTCAGCGCAGGCACTGTGACTTGATTTAGGCGCATAGATAGTGTCTCCAATTACGGCAAACCAGACTAGGATCGCATGCACATTCCCTTGACAAAATTCGGCGCCATACACGACAGGCTTACAGGCACGACGCTCCAGCCCCAAGCGCTTGCCAATGGCGTATACCAAAGATCGCAAGCCCTCGCCGGGTTGGGATGCAAGCCCGGCGCAACGGCCGCCATCACCCATGGCGGCACCGCCGCCTTCTTCGTCGATCTTTTCGCGGTTTGGACCACTGGTGCCGCCGCCGCCTGCCTCGATCATGCCCTGACAGCGTCCGAACGCGAAAATGTTCTGACCTTCTGCAAGCCTTGCCTTGTCCTGGGTGACGACGGCATAGCCGAGCGCAAGGCACCCAACAACGCCAGCGCATCGTCAAACTTGGACGACCCCGCGCTGATCCTGTTCACCTCAGGCACCACCGGCGCCCCCAAGGGTGTCGTCCTCTCCTTCCGCGCCATCCTCGCCCGCCTGGCCCTGAACACATACGAGATCGGCACAGAAACACTGCGCAGAACACTTGTAACCTTGCCCACCCATTTCGGTCACGGCCTGATTGGCAACGCCCTCACCCCGCTTTGGGCAGGCGGGGACATCGTGCTCGTCCCGCGAGGTCTTCCGCTTGCCCAGACCCTTGGCGCCCTCATCGACGAGCACGCCATCACCTTCATGAGCTCCGTGCCCACGCTCTGGCAGATGGCCTTGCGCATGAGCCCCAAGCCAAAGCTGGGAACCCTCAAGCGCGTCCACGTCGGCTCCGCCCCACTCTCCGCCACGCTATGGTCACGCATCGCCGAATGGACGCAGTGCGAAGTCGTCAACTGCTACGGCATCACCGAGACGGCGAATTGGGTCGGCGGCGCTTCCTCCAAAACCAACGCACCCGCCGATGGCCTGATCGGGCGCCCGTGGGGCGGCACCGCCGCAGTGCGCGACGAACACGGGCAACTCCATGCAACCGGCAACGGCGAGATCGTTGTCCAAACCCCATCGCTCATGAGCGGCTACCTCGACCGCCCTGACTTGACCCAAGCCGTGCTCCGCGACGGCTGGTATGCAACCGGCGACCTCGGCGAAGTCGACGCGCAAGGCAATATCCGCCTCACCGGCCGCGCCAAAGATGAAATCAATCGCGCCGGCTTCAAGGTTCAGCCCGCCGAGATCGACATGCTGCTCGAACGCCATCCGGCGGTTGCCGAAGCCTGCATCTTTGGAATGCCCGACGCCATCAGCGGCGAGATTGTTGCCGCAGCCATTCGCCTCGCGCCCCACGCCACAGCTGACGGCACGACTTTGCGCGACTGGTGCCTGACCCAACTCCGGCGCGAAGCAACGCCTGAACGCTGGTACATCGTCGACGAAATCCCCAAGACTTCGCGCGGCAAAGTCAGCCGCGATGCGGTCCGCAAATCCGTGACCAAATCATCATGATGCAAAAACCAGACGGCAAACCTGTCAGCCTTTCGACACCACGTTTCAATCTGCGCAGCCTGACCCCGGCAGACGTCTCCGACCGCTGGTGCGAATGGTCGAACGACCCTCAGGTGATGGAACCCCTCAATGTCGCGACGCGGCGCCTCAGCAA